>JAEUSE010000036.1 GCA_016788805.1 Candidatus Doudnabacteria bacterium | reverse complement strand
GTGACTCATATATATCTGGCGAGGGCGCCTCGGGGACATATTTTGAAGGTACGGACACCAAGCAGAATAAGTGCCATTTATCATGGTTTTCCTACCCCTTCCGCATAGGTGCCAAGCAGTTCCCGTATGGCCGGTCGGTCGCCTGCTCGGGTGCTAGGATGCTGGACGTTACGGTGGCGGCGGGAGATCCTGAGGGGTTGATTAAAGGAGAAAAAACGGCAGGAAACTATGTAGGGAAAGATAAGATTAAATGGAATGAGCGTAGCCTTATAGAACAAAAGAGTGTGTTAGATGCATTTTCGCCAGGTTATGCAAATCAAGCTATCTTTGCCAGTGAATACAAACCTCGCGTAATTCTTTTATCCATAGGTGGAAATGATGTTGGCTTTGCCAACATCGTGCGTACCTGCATAGACTTCGGAGAAATTCCCGAAACGTGCTACCAGTACTACGAAAACCGTCTGCAGGTCATGAAAACCATACAGAGCCAGTACTACCGGCTCGTAAAAACATACAAAGATGTACGCAGTGCAAGTGGTGGCGCACGGGTCTATGTAATGGCCTACCCACAAATTGCTAAAGAGGGTGGAAACTGTGGCAATAACGTACGGCTTACGGCAAAAGAAGTGCAGTTCAGTGCGCAGCTGGTGTCATACCTAAATAGTATTATTAAACGGGCGGCTGCCGAAGCGGGCGTGTATTATGTAGATACCGAAAACGCACTGAGCGGGCACCGCTTGTGCGAAGCATCCGGGAGCCAACTGGCAGTGAATGGTCTGACCAATGGAGATGATTTAGGCCTGCCAGCTGGTGTGCAAGTGGGAAGCAAGAAGTACTATGCTGCGCTTGGCCAGGAAAGTTACCATCCGAATAGGTATGGGCATAACCTCATGGGTCAGGTCATATTGGCCAAGACCAATAATCTTACAGTGACCATGCCTTCCCCAACCATGTTGGGCATCCCCGCCATAGATTTGAACAGTCCCATGCTCAAAAATATGCCGCACGCTCCCGAGCAGCAGTTGCACACCGAGGCCATACAGTGGGCAGACACTAGCGACATGCCAGCGGTATTGATACAGCAGAACCAATACACAACTCAGATTAAACCTGGTACGCTTGCGCCAAGCTCCAATGTGCAAATAGTCATACATTCCGAACCGGTGGTTTTGTATGAGGGAACGTACATGGAAGGTATGCAAGTTAGGTTTAGTGTGCCCGGTAGTTTGGCACCCGGTTTCCATACCATTGACATATACGGCACTTCTTCAGATGGAGAGCGGGTAGATTATAGGCAGCTTGTGTACATTGCTGCAAGTGTGGATGATTACGACGGAGATGACGTGCCTAACGCAACCGATCCATGTGTATCCGCCTATCAAGCCGGTGAAGACACCGATGCCGATGGAATTGATGATGCATGCGACGGGCTCATAGCGGCACCTTCGAGCATAGCTCCAGAGGAAGTGCCTGAGCTACCAGTAAGCTCACCGCTTACACTGGAAACTTCCGACGAAGTGAACCCATATGAAGATGGATTGGTTGCACCGTACATGGAACCGGTGGTGGAAGAGCCTAATCCAACCAACGATGACTCGGCAAGTGACCAGGAAACACCTTTGGTTACGCCGGTAATTACCACGGCATCTGGGAGCACAACTAGCAACACACTTGCGAGCGTACAGCAACTCGCAAGAGGAAACGTAGCGGCTTATTTTGGGTACGTGCTCACACCGGGCGAAGAAACCGTGCCAGCAAATGCGGCAGCGCTAGAGAACGCACACACAGCCATACTGGGCGAAACGGTTCCAAGTAACGTACCACATAGCATCGTAGTGCCAGGTAGTAAAAATGTTCAAAAAACAGGTACGACCAAATTTGTATATGCGGCTATATTCGCAGCAATTCTAGTGCTATTGGTGTGGCGAGTGCGCATTCGTCGCAAAGCCGCATAAACTGTTACAATGTAGCCATGCAAAACAAGCGTAAGCAACATAAACTAACCAAAAAGCCCCAGAAAGTATCGGAAAAAATCCGCGGGTGGTTGCGGCGGCGCAGTAAAGCCGAGCTTGTCTTAGGAGTCGTGGTTATTTTAGTCACGGGTTATCTTGCCAACCACCAAATAGACGTATATCGAGAAAAACAGATGTATAATGCCGCCGAAAGAGATATACATAATTTTGTTGATGCGGCTGCTAAGTTAATGCCGAGTACAAAGAAAATGATTCGCTACTGCACTTATGGATCTGAAAAATACAGTAAGGGCGGATTAAGTTGTACTGTTGAGGGTGATATTGAATATTTACCGCTCGATGAAAGTCAAATTAAAGAGGTTGTTAGCAGCTCTGAACAACTTGAACCAGAATTACCCTGGGAGTTTTTATTTGACAATACAGAAGGTAACCAAAAATACACGTCTTCTAACTATCTAAAATCAGTAGTTTACAAAAAGGATAGATTGAGATGCAGCATTCATTTTACTTTGAAAGAGGATGATCAACACAGTCAGGTAGTCGTGAACGGAAAATCTATACTACGGCTCAGCACTGGCTGTAATGGTTCAGCGCTAAAAGAATATTACTGATCTTCAAGGGCTCGTTCGTAAACCTCTAGGGTTTGTTTGGCCATACGCTGCCACGAAAACTGCTTAACGCGCTCTGTGCCCTTTTTTATTAAATTGCTTCGTAGCGTCTCATCATCGAGTACGTCGGCTATTTTAGCGGCTATATCTTCGGTATTAAGCGGGTCGAAATAGTGAGCTGCATCGCCATTGACCTCTGGCAAGCACGTGGCGTTACTTGAGGCTACTGGCGCCCCATGAGCCATGGCTTCCAGCCCAGGCAAGCCAAATCCTTCACTCAGGCTCGGGAAAACGTAGGAGGCGCAGTTTTCATAGAGCCAGCGCAGTTGACCGTCGCTCACGAAACCGGTAAAGACCACATTACGAACGCCGTCGTACCGTACCTGCGCTTCGTGGCGTGCGTAGTTGGCGTCGTGTTTGCCGACAAGCACGAGGTACAGATTGGGGTGAGTCTTTTGAAGTAAAACGAAGGCGTCAATAAGTCGACCCAAGTTTTTGTGCGGTGTTGGCCGCCCGGTGTACAAGATGAATTGCTTGCCGGCGAGACCCTCGGTTGGCTCGGCTGCATCGGGGATGACATCGGCAGCCTCTAGGGTGACAGATATTTTTTCAAGCGGAACGTGGCAATAAGCAGCAACATCTTGCTTTACGTATTCTGTCGGCGTAATAAGCACTGCAGACTTACGAGCTACTCGTTTATTGAGCCATTTATACACTTGCTGCTTGAGCCAAAACACCACAATATTTTTGGCTGGGTTGCGGAACCGTACTGTGGTCAAGTCTTGCATAGTTGTCACGACACTACCTTTATAAAAAACGGGTTGCTGCACCATCGGAAAATGAACCAAATCTGGGTGCAAACCCTCGATCTGCTGCTTCAACGCACCCTGCTCAGCAAAAGTAAATTCCTTAACATTACACGGTACCACTGCAAAGTTTGGCGCAATCTTCTGCAAATACGCTTGCCGATGTGGGCGCACCAAAAGAGAAAAATTGTGCTCTGGTTGGAGCGCATGTAGATGTTCGATAAGCTTGTCGACGTATCTCCCTGTACTCGTGCCCGACTCCCGCGCGTCTACCACTATATGCATGCCTAAAAGTATAGCCCACAAAGACGAACAGGGCTACCGGCGGTGTCTGGCAAATGCTATACTAAGGACACATTTGTATTTAGTAAAAAAGACCGAGGAGTTGTAATGGCGAAAAAAGCTCTTGTTACGGGTATAGCAGGACAAGATGGTGGGCACCTAGCAAAATTATTGCACGATAAAGGGTATGAAGTGTACGGTGTGGTTCGTGGCCAAATGGAGGCTTCGCACCCCCGTTACAAAAAACTCAAAGAAGAAATGCCTTATGCCGAACTTATTATGGCGGACCTACTTGATCTTTCTGCTTTGACTCGGGCAGTACAAGCCATAGGGCCAGACGAAGTTTATAACCTTGCCGCCATTAGCCATGTCGGGTATTCGTTCCGAGACCCTGTGCTTACGGCTGATGTTACGGGTAAAGGTGTGCTAAACATGCTTGAAGCTATCCGCTTAAGCGGTCTTGAAAAAACCTGCCGCTTTTACCAGGCTTCAACGTCGGAAATGTTCGGCGGTCTTGACTACAACCGACCGGGTGATGGCTATGATGAAGATTCACAGTTCCACCCACGCAGCCCATACGGCGTCGCCAAGCTCTATGGCCACTGGATCACCAAGAACTATCGCGAAAGCTATGGCATGCATGCAAGCTGCGGCATATTATTCAATCATGAAGGCGACCGCCGTGGTCCGGAATTCGTGACCCGCAAGATCAGCCAAGCAGTTGCGCGCATTAAGCTCGGTACCCAAGATGTGATAGAACTCGGCAACCTCGATAGCAAGCGCGACTGGGGCTATGCTGGCGATTATGTAGAAGGTATGTGGCGCATGCTACAGCAAGACAAGCCAGACGACTACGTACTAGCCACTGGTGAAACGCACACGATTCGTGAGTTCTGCGAACTGGCATTTGGCCAAGTGGGCATGACACTCACATGGCGCGGTGCCGATGAAAAAACCGAAGGCGTCGACCAAGATGGTGTCGTTCGCGTGAAGGTGAACCCGGAATTTTACCGTCCGGCAGAAGTAGACATCTTGCTTGGCAACCCCACTAAGGCCGAAAAAGTCCTAGGCTGGAAACGTGAAGTCGACTTCCCTGGGCTCGTCAAGCTCATGGTCGAACACGACCTTCGCCTCGAATCCCCTCGGGCTGTATAGATTTAATCTTGAGGTGCACTAACTACGTACTCAACTCGTTCGCGTCTGAGATGGGCTACCGTGGCTTGCGTAAAACCGCCTGGGAACATATGTACCCTAGTGCCTCTCGCCAGCAAGGGCTGTTTGGGTTCGGGCCCCACGTACACGAACTGCGCGTGTAAACCTAAACGTTTAAGATGCGAAGCCATGGCAAGGTCGGAAGGTGAATCTCCGTACGCATCAATTGCGGCACCGCGAGGTGTAATGTGTCGAGCTTCTAGAAATTCCAAGAATCGCGCAGAGCCAAGGTCTTTACCTACGTGTTTGCTCTGGATGTCTGTGGCGATGGTTGTGGCATCGATAATCAAATCAGAATTTTGCATAGCTTTATCGCCCGCCCGCTCCGAGTCTTTTTGAGCTAGTATCTGCTGTAGTTCCGTCTGTAATTCTGCTTGGCGTGATGAAAAGTCTGTCATGTTATAGCCATCTCGCATTTCTACGGAAATCATGGTTTCTTTGGTATCGTCAAAGAACATCGCATCGGCATACTTTTCATCAATAAGCTTTCGCACGGCCTTCTTCGTCGTGGCGGGGATAGCAAGTTTGTCATTACGACCATAACTCGCTAAACCATTGGCGTCATATGTAGCCCAGGTGCCACCTTTTTCGCCGACGACAATCATTCGCTCAAGAATTGAGGGCTCTATGTCCCGCTCTCGCATGCGCTGTACGAGTGGCTGCATGAAGTTACCTTCAACCCATTTGACCGATCGTCCTGTGTTTAAGCCGATAGCCTCACCGGCTGCAAGCCGGTCAATGAATTCATCGTAGACCTCGGGGTTCACAACCTTCTTTTCGATAGGGTCTGTAAGCGTGCCATCGACATCAAATAGTGCCGCACGACCAATATTTTTTCTAAGTTCAGGCAGAAGTCCCGTGCGCACCAATTCATCAAAAAGTTCTGGAAGCCCTTGCTCCTGCGGTGTGTAATTTGGATCGTAACCCGAAGTATTGCGTACGGATACGGCCTTGCCCCACATACGCTCAGGAACAAGGTCTTTTGCTTCAGGATGACGTCTGTAAAATGACTGCACTAGTTGATCCATGGCTTGATAGTTTCTTGCGATACTATCTTCAAGTACTGCCGCCCAGGTGTCGGCGGCAACTTCGCCGTCACGCTGCAATACCATCATGTAACCAGCAGCCGTGTAGGCGGCGGCGTGCGTAGGCGGAAGCGGGCAGCGTACATCGGAAAGTAAGGTCTCTATAGCTTCGGGTGTCGCATCTATGTAGAAAAATTTTTCAGCCAAGTCTTCTGCGATCATGCCCTTGTTTATCCCAGATTGCACAGAGGCTTCGCGTACCTGGGCAGCAGATAGTTTTGTTTCGGCTAAGAATAATACTTCGTCATGTGGACGAATGTTGTCATGAACGAAACCAACAGCGCGCACTCGTTCAAGATCACTGCGATCAAGGCCGGTTTCCTGGCCCAGTTCGTTCATCATGGCTTTCGTCAGAGTGCTAGTGGTAACGGTGTCAGGTGTGCCTGGCCTTCGATTCGTACCCGCACTGTCGCCTAACCGACTGTAATTACCGTCCACTAAACCCGCCGCGCTAGCACCGGGAATATCGGTATATACGGCGTTGCCTTTACGCATTCTGGATTGCACTGGATCGATCTTTTCGACTGCTCGGTGTTGAACGACCAAGTAGCCATCTGAAGTCGTCAGTGCCATTGCGACACCAAGGACTGCACCTCGAGACTGAACGGCTTCAGATTTGTCGGGATTAGAAAAATGTTTATACCACGGGAAATGCACGGTTACGGCGTCACCTGTCAAATGGTTTGGGTTTTCGGGATTTGGCTTTAGATTGCGTAAACCAACCTTTTTACTTCTTGCACGATAAGTGTCACGCGCTGCTAAGAAATTTGCCTTGAGAGCTTCGATGGCGGCATCTTTATCTGGGGTGTGCTCGTAGCCTTCTTCTTTGCTTTCCGATATGGCTGTCCGCCAAAGACCCCTGGCCTCGCGAACTCTATTGGCTCCTTTGAATTGCATTTCACCTTGTATAGCTTTGGCCAGCAGCTCGCGTTCTGACGAGGGGAGGTCGTGCGAGCTTAAGGCTTGTGTCTGGGGTGCTCCATCTGCGTGAATTTCTAGACCTTCGACATCTCGGGTAAAATACAGAATGTCGAATCCGCCCCCATGGAATACGGGGTCGGACTGATCTGGGCGCGCTTCTTGTGCAGAGGTAGGCATAAATAATATTATAGCACAAAAATAAGCATAATGTCAACTTAACCGTACATGCCTGCTCACTGGTTAGGGTCAAACTCCAGCCGTCAGGCCGTGGAAGTTTAGGAAGAAGTTGTCCCTGTCCCGGTTGTACATGCTCACACAGACAGAGAGCAGCACTTCTAGTGTCCTGGCTCCCTTGGTTGTTTTGCTGCCTAGGCTTTTTCGGCGCTTTATGACCAGCTGTTTAATGTCTCGTTCGGCTCTATTGTTGTCGGCTGGTATGCCGTCAACGGTTAGGCAGAGGAACAAGCAATCCTGGTACTCCAGAATACCGGCTTTCAGGTCTTTGAGTTTCTTGGGGTCAAGCTCGTGTGGCTGGCAGAGCTGTTTGGTTTGATCCAGCAATTGTTCAGCTTGAACCTTGCGAGTTGCTTCGTCGAACGGTTCTTTTTGGTAAGCCCTGATGGCAGCATACGTGCTAGCCAGGTTTTGGTAGAACGCTTTCACGTGTTGCTGTTTGTCATTACCCAAACACTCCAGGTGAGTCAGGTCTTTGGCGGTTCGTTGCAAATGAGCCCAGCAGATCTGGTGTAACCGGAACAAATGCTTGTAGCCAGGATAACGGTCAGTAATACCAATGCCAGCAAAAGGAGCATCACCAGTAACGCCCAGTAATTCCTTGGCATTGCCTGCGCCTCGGCTGTCGGCCAGTTTGAATACTACATCGGGA
>JAEUSE010000035.1 GCA_016788805.1 Candidatus Doudnabacteria bacterium | reverse complement strand
AAGAAGCCTATTAAACCCCAGTTGAGCCCACCTATCACAAGTAGTGTCATAGCCGTCCAGTCCATTCCATTCATTCGCATTTCGTATTCCCCCTGTATTACGCTAATGAACCTTTAGTAGTGTAGGTCTACGAAGCGCATAAGTATGTAATTGGTTTCACAAGTGAAAGATAGTGCATCACACAGAATATAGAGATGTTCCGACCGCTTCAATTTAGCACCAGCTTGCGTATAAACTATATCAGAATAGACATATGCTTTATGCAGGCAAGATGAGGTCGTAGAGAACCACAAAAAGCTTAATAACTTTTCGGTTTGATTTACAAAATTACCAAATTATTCCGTTATTTGTACGAATATTTACAGTTACGCAGTAAAAAGAGTCGTACTATACGGTTTTAGGTAGACTTTTTTACTGAGACAGTAGCTTTTCGCAAAAGCGTAGCTACGCTTAGACCAAAACATACCAGAGACACACCTATTATGAAAAGTATTAGTCTAGATCCCGAACTAACCGGCGTTGCATGGGCAAATTCTGGTAGCGCTGAACACCGAAGCGGTGGTGATTACGGCAAACTGGTGCTAGTTAGCCTTACCGATGGCATAGATATCGCTTCTTACGGCTGGATGGATGATGCCATAGACACCCTTCGCGAGCAGCAGCTTGGCGTTGATGGCTTCGACTACCTAAAAGAAAGTATACAAAATATAAGAGAAGCCGATGATACCACAAAAGATGAAGCCGGCCGTGAGTTTACAGTATTACTGCGTAGCGGTCGTAAAGATCGCACAAAACCGTACTGGGTAGATCCAGGTACTGACTGTATTTTAGATGCCGACCAATTGTGCGCTAAGCAACGTGGCTTACTTTTTGCTGGTATGTTCACTGCCATAAATCCATTTCTCATCATAAAATCTGGGCATCTTAATTCAGTCGACCAGCTCCACCGCCCACAGGACTTTGCCATGGTGCCTAAGGCGATCGCAAAAGCCCGAGCACTTGGTAGCTCGTGGATGGTGCTTCAAAACGGCGGTGAAGTTGCCGGCGCAACCGTGCCTCGCCATGGTCATGTACAGGCCGTGAAGCTACCCGAGACACCAGTAGAAAGAGAGCTTCGAGGCAGTGGATTGGCTTTTGAGTGTGATGACAAAATGCGATTGTTGCTGCCCAAAGACTTGGGTCGTACGGTAATCGTCGCTACAGCCGGAGATCATGAAGCGCTCCTGGCTAAACTTCGCAAAGGTCATAATGTGCTCATGTCCAAAGCTCTGTCTCGTGGTGTGCCATATGGGTATAATTTCGCCGTCCGCGCTGATGAAGACGGCTATACCGCGTTTTATGCACCACGCATAAAGCGAATACCTTCGCTTTATGCGGCGCTCGGGTTAACAAATGGCCCAGCCACGCTTGAAGCGTTGGGTATATGGGCTGCAAGCCAAGATGAGCAATTTGATGCCTTCACGGGCCCCGGCACACCGCTGCACGATATGTATGATGAAATAATCATGCCACATCACACAGCCAAAGAAGCTTTGGGTGAACTTGCCCTAGCCGCCTAAACTGATAAGCCAAAGAAATACCCTCAACCTGTTGCACTCGCCCCCACAACCCGCTATAATCTCACCCTGTTAGCTCCTCTTTTCCCAAGGCTGTAGACGGCGATTAGCGTATGTTTACCACCAACGAAGGAAAAAGAGCAGCCCGACAAAATGTGAACCATTTTGCCGGCGCGATGAGAAAAAACGTAGTTTTGTCTCATTACTTGCGCGGGTCTAGCTCAGTTGTTTAGAGCGCGTCCTTGCCAAGGACGAGGCCAGGGGTTAGAGTCCCCTGACCCGCACCATAAAAGACTTTTCAGTTTTTGGAAGGTCTTTTTTGTTTGTCGCTAAGGTGATGAGAGGGCTTATTTCGGGGGTGTAAACATTTTGATTTGTATCAAGATAAAATCCGCCTGGAAAGATGATTTGTTTACACCTTTTTCTATTCGCATCTGATAACTCTGTGCTTAGGAAATGCGTCCCCATATTATTGGTAAACTCGAAAGCAAACCGCAAGAAGCTTTGCTTATCGTAGTCCGCCTCTCTATTCAGTTTCTCTATCTCAGCTTCAATACCAATGAGCTCAGATTTCTTCTTCTTGATTGCTTGCAGTATCTCTTGGTGTATGACGGCATTTTCGGGATCGGTAACCGCCTCAACTTGTCGCTCTATATCTTTAGCTAAACCTGCCGCTTTAATGCGTAGTCTGTGGGATGCTTGATCACGCTGCCCCTCTTTGTCGCTCCATACCTTTTCTAAGGCATCTAGGAGGTCCTGTAGGCCTTCTTGGCTAACGAATGCATGATTAAGACGCCGCTGAACCTTTGCGTGTAAATCCTCCCTAGGAATGCTGCTCCGACACGCACGGCACCTATATTTTTCGTAAATCTTCGCTTTATTCTTGCCGTTGTTTATATCAACTCCCACAACCCGTCCGTATTGCTTGTGAGCACACGTATCATGAGTGATAAGGTTGTTAAGAGGGTATTTCGGATTTCCGTTCTTACGTGGCCCGGATTGGTTCTTTGGATTACCAGCCATAATCTTAACTAACTCATTGTGATAAGCGGCGCTAATTAGAGGCTCATGCAGTCCTTGCTCGTTTCGATAGCATACCTGCTTATTGCTCTCGACTACACCCGAGTAGAAAGGATCTGTGAGTATCTTACGAAACTTATCCATCTTATAGGGTGCCCTGCTTTTTACGAAGTCGGTCTTGTTCAATTCTATGAGAGCCTGAGTAGGGGTAGAAATCCTGTTAATGATTGAGAGCATTGCTTCTTTAAGTAATGGACCACGGATGGGGTCAATTTCATGTACGCCGACCCTCTCGCCTCGTATATATCCCGGCTTTGGGTGAAAGGTATATCGACCTTCTCTTAGTGCTTGTACCTGCCCGTTAATTGACTTCCTTTGGCGTTCTTCGTTACTACCCTCGGCGACAAAGTATTTCATGAATTTCATCAGCTTTGCTTGAAGCTGATCACTGTTCAAATCATTATCGGACGCATACCAAACCATCACGCCTATTAGCTTAAATTGCATTTCAATGTAATATGCCTCGTCTATTGATCGCATAAATCTATCTGGCTCATCAACAATAAGATACTTAACATCCTTATGCTTATTGCAATACTCGAGCATTGCTAAGATGTCTTTTCGCTTAACATTTTTGCCTCGTAAACTTGAGACGCTCCCTGACCATTGCCCATCTTCTGGAATAGTTGCGCCAAGCTTTTCGGCTGCCGCTAGTACTGATTGGCGTTGTTTATTTAGGCTGTTGTTTTTAAGCTGATCGTCGCTTGAAACACGACAGTTTGTGATTGCTAAAATTGGCTTTGCCATATGACCACCTTACTAGAAATAGCGGGAGTTTCTGGGACAAGGCTTGCTAATCGAAGCCAACAGAAACCCCCACTATAACCAATAAAATCAGTCCGCGTTATTATGTTGATTAGCATCGTTTTGTCCATTATTAACATTATCACCTTCATTGTTTTCTTTGAATATGTCATATATGAGCAAGGCCAGATCCCCGGCATCCTCCTTGCGTCGCATATTGACCGTCTTCGCTGCCTCTCTCTGGCTCGCGTCGGCTTTCTTGACCGTTGCGCTCACTGCCTATCCAATCTTCCTCGTATCCCTACCGTTATGAGAAGGTGAGGATATGGCTTGTCATAATCCGCGCTAACGAAGAAATGGATCTATGTCGACAATGTGCTGATGTCTAGTGTAGTAGATTTTTCGGCTGTGTAAAGCTCAATTTACAGGGGTGCGAGCATATTTGTGACGGCATTATTATCCGCAAAAACTGACGATAAAATTTCATTATTTTTTACATATACACACGGACTAGGATTAACACTCCGCTCCAACGGCCGAGCTAATTTTCAGTAATATCCCTGCACACAATTAAAATATAATTGGAGCATTTTTTTATAAAAATTATCTGTAAACGGACCCTCGGGATGATCAATATACTACTGTACAGTCTGAACCGTATAATTTGGTACCCTGGGGGTGTAGGGTTTTGTGCTTCACTTCGGTATACTTGGAAATAAGTAGCAAAGCTACTAGACCTAAACCGGTTCGCCGGCATGGTTGATAAATCCATACAGAACAATAAGCTCGTCGTCAGAGCACTGTTCTGTATGGTCACAGCTGGAAACGGTTGTGGGTGGCTTCGGCCATCGCTGGCGGCGGGCTTTTTGGTTGCCGCGCTTACTGACGAAGAAAGACAACCAATGTTCAAGAAAAAGAAAACATCCGGATACGGACCCGCCACTGATAAATTGCTAGGCTATACAGAACCTTCCCAAGAAGAAAGCGTCATCGATAATGAGCGCTATACTAAGGCAGAAGCAGAGTTTCAAGCAAGTATTACTCCAGATCATAAAGCTGCCCTTGAAGAAATCGAGTTTAATGAGAAATGGGTTAGACGTTCAACATATGAGTACGATATAAGGGAAGCCCGTAGTAGGGCAAGATGGGATCTAAGCACCTATTTTGTGTTACTCGTCATCATCCCACTCATAGCGCTTGTAATCGTGCTCCATAATCAACGCGATGAGCGAATACAGTGTGGAAAATTAGCGCCAAGCACTATCAAATATATGGATGGCGCTGGTGAAACACTACCGCCAAGCTGCTATTGATTAAGCCGCTACCGGAGCGAGGTTAGCATTGTTAATCCATGATCTTCCGAGTACATCGAGGTAGCTAACCTCTGACAGTCTATCGCTATTAGACTCATGTAACGTTTCGTAGAAGTTTGTCACAGGATCAAATACGGCGACAGATATACCAAATTTTGCAAAACTGTCTATATTGCTAAGAAGTAACTCTCGCTTAGATGAGGGCATGATTACAAAGGCCTTGTCTGCAAATGCACGATGTCGCACTGACTGTTTTAGTGCCTTTTTCCAGTCGTGAAGCTTAAACTCTATACTTACGATTGTTGTATGGGGTATGGTTGCGTTGGGGTGCAACTTAAACTTGCCGTTCTTTAACCGTATCAGGAGACCTTCCTTATAAAGAGCTCGGACAGTATTATGTGTATATGAAAGTGATATGCCTGCAGTCATAGCTATATCCTCAATGTCGAGGGATTTCCTTGAGCTTTTCAGCGCAAGAAAAACTGAGGCAAATGACATGCTACTTGGTGAGGCAAGGATAGCATTTCTAAGAGACAAATCAGTGATAGGCTGGGCATCAAACAGCACGACATCGGGTCTGCCGTGGAATGTATCAAGTTCACGAATAAAGTAGCCCGAACCGCTAACTAGTTTGGCTATCGCGTCGCTGCCAATAAAGGCGTCACCAAATTGTTCTTCTGTTTTTTGTTTCAGCATTGTAAGCATTATCATTATAGCACCCCGGTTCTGTAAATGTTAATGGCGTTAAGCCACACATCCACCTTGCTAGGACCGGTAGCGATATCAAAACCGCCCGGGAGTTGGCTGGATACGTCCCTGTAGATTATTCTTGCATTTTTTAATTCAGTCTCCAATTTTGAGAGGCGACTGCCAGTATCAAGCTCCGCCATGACAAGATCAGCCGTTGCTTTCATTGCTGCCCACCTGTGTAGGATTGCCTGCTCATCGGACCATTGCTCGTTAAGAGGGTCTTGTGAGAAATCCTTATCGTACTTTGTGGAATTTGCTATAACATCGGCATAGCCTCTATCAACAAGTACTGATAGTTCTCCGTCGACGTAGATGGAGTTCATGAGCTGCTTTGAGTAATATTGCTTCCGGCGCCTACCACCGCTCTTAATAAACCGTTTCTTTGTAAAGTTGGTACTATTCTGCCACCAACCGACACCAGCATGCTTTGCGCCCATTGCAAGCCCAAGCAGCGCGGTACCGTCACAATATCCCAGGATTACTTCCTTCTTGTTTAGCGTGAGAGCATTGATGACATACATATATGCTGCTAGGTTCTGAGGGTTATCCCAGAATGCTCTTGTGCTACCCGTGCGGTCAGCAACTATGTAAAAGCCCTTAATGCCCTTTAGACGGGTGATTGCATCTAGAAAGTCTGCCATGCGGGACAAATCATTGAAGGCATTCTCATTGATTAAGATCGTCCCATATAGCTCCTTATCTTGAAAGCTATCTTCGACGTACTCTATAGAGCTATTTAGTAGAGATAGTGAGTATGACTCGTGGGCACTCCCAAACGTAGGAATTTCAATTGATGGCGATATGAGCTTCTTTAGGCCCCATCCCGCCTGTAGGTCCAGTACGGTCTTCGTGACGTTGAGCAGGGTCTTTGGCGATGCGAGACCGCTAAGTGCTTTCGGCTGTAAGAAATAATCATAATCTGAGAGCTTACCGTACTTGTCGGCCTTATCTATGAAATTCGCATAATATTCAGGATCGAAATATATCTCAGCCGTAGACGATGAAGCACGTATGGCTTTTATTTTAGTCGCTACATCACCGGGCTTTACGTTAGACGCGCTAATAATAACACCATCGATACTGGTATCTTGCAATCCCTTTTCCACTCGGTCTGAAGCGGCGTGACCGTGTTGTGCCAATATCATCCCTCAACTCCTTCTATATCTAATAATAAATCTTCTGGCGTTGTATATCTAGTGTGAGCGTGTTTCGTAAGCATTCTTTCGAGTATTGGCGTAAAGGCATGCATCTCTGACGTAGCTGGTATGGGGTCAAACACGGCATTAATGTGATTTTCCAGCCCTATGTCAACGCTTTGGCCGCGCTTATAAAATGGATGCACCCCAGCAGCAGCTTCGTACAGGAGGACACCTAGCGAGAATAAGTCTGATCGTGAGTCCATAAAACGCCTGCCTTGCGTGAGTTGTTCTGGTGAAGCATATTTCTGGGTTCCAAGAAATGCATGGCTTGAGGTAATAGTTGGGCTACTGGGCAATAGATGGATACCGCTATCAATTAAAACAAACTTGTCTGTAGTACTGCTGTAAACAACGTTGCCGGGCTTTATATCCCGATGTACAAAACCATCTTCGAAATTACTATATACGACAAGAGCATTTGCGATGTCATGAGCAAGCGCCTTGACCCTGGGCACATTGTTGAAGAACCCCTCACGTATAAGGTCTTTGACGGACTTATCTCCTATATACAGCTCGGAAAAGACCAGATACTTTAGGCCTCCCTTGCTGTACTCGCGCAGCCCAATGGTGCCTAGCGTGGGTAGATACAGTGAAGTAACTGACGACATCAGTCGTACTTCGCGGCGCGTACGTTCTTCGTCGCTGCTGAGGGGTACGATAATCTCTTCCTCGTCCTCGTCAAACTCCTCTATCTTTACGAATTTCAGCACTTCATCGTGATCGCCGCCATCGGTTATATGGAATACTTGCTTTTGCCCACCATTCTCAAGAGGGGTGATCGTGTACCCCGCTCCAATGATAGTCATAACGTCATTATTGTCCATTCATAAACCCCTCTTCAATTATACAAGTAACTGGCTAGTAATCCCCCGTGAAACTCCTGGAGGGCATTAACTGCATATCATAGCTCTCGAGATACCTCTGATAGGGAACTGCTAGTATTTCTTGCCACCGCTCTATCTCACCACTGATTTCGTTGAAACATTTTTCGACTTGGTGCACCAATGAAAGAGTCCAGCCTTGTGCTGGGCTTTTTCATTGGTCCTGGCGTCTAGGAGGACTCTAATTCCTGGCCTCGTAGAGTCCAGGGTGAGACCCGCCTGTGGCGGGTCGCAAGGAAACCTTCCGGTGCAGCTGTGCTGCTA
>JAEUSE010000034.1:4139-7933 GCA_016788805.1 Candidatus Doudnabacteria bacterium | reverse complement strand
ATTAAAGCCACTAAAGATAAAAAAGCCAAAGCCACGCTGACCGCTCAAGTTACAACTCTAAAAAACCAGGCGGGTACTCTCCAGGCTGAAGTAGACACTCTCACCGCTGCCACTTTGCGTAATGAAACTATGAACTACCTACGCAAAATTTACTCCGTCATCCACCTCTTAAACGCCGAATCTGCCGGCACGCAGGTAGCGATGAATTAACTATATTTTCTTTTTAAAAACCCACTGTACGAGTGGGTTTTTATATTACCAATCACACTGTGCTGTTGACAGCACATAAGCAGATTGTCTATAGTTATCCGTCGTTCCGTTTAACGAAGCAAAAAGCGGATAGCGACCAAAACAACAACCAGAAAGGAGATTAGAAGTGCTCAAAACAAGGCTCATTTTGCTCATCTGCGCAGCATTGTTATGCGCAGGGTGCCCGTCGTCAAACACACCCTTAAATCAAATGCAAGCCGCGGCCAAACAGTACGCCGAACTGTCCGACAAGTACGAGGTTAAGTACACAGGGTACAGCTTCGATCCTGTCGGCAACATGGACGTTACATTTTCCTGCGGCTGCGAGTCGGCGTCCGGGGAGCCGGTCGTTTTCCTTATTAAAGTAAACGCGGGACACCCGTCACAAACCGTACTGCAAAAAGCCGCCGTGCTTGAGCAGTTCAAATTCAACTATACGGAGGAGCGGCTGGATGCAAAAAGCAGCTCCCCAGAATCTGCCGGGTCGCACCTGCAGTTTGTGTCACAAAAAGGAGGGCAAAGCACCTGAGCAAATCAAACAAAAACACGTTCGGCTTTTGCGAGCTGGACGTGTTTTTCGATACAAAAATAAATCCTTACGCCTCAATTTCTTTTACATGTTGCAACTCTTCCCATACTTCGTCCAATAGCTCGCTCAAACCCGCTACATCAGGTTCAGAAATTACAACCGCCAATAAATCATCTATCGATTCTTCCGCCTCCGCGAGCATGTGCCAACGCATCAGCGTAGCAATATAAAGCAGTTCCACCGCAAAGTAAGACTGCTTCAAACCGGGAACATCGTACGGGGTATCATGCGGAAAGAATATCTCAATATTAGCCGCCGCCAGCTCACGCCACTGAATTAAAAGCTCCCTAGCACCCTTCTCCACAACCTCGCGCTCGGTACTAAAACCGACCTGCATCATAGCCGGAGTTTCCACAAAGTTCAACGCCTTCGCGGCTTCCTCCAACTTTGCGCACATCTGGTAAAGCCGACCCGGCTCTGCTTCGGATACAATTTCTTTTTCGTGCCGAACCATACAAGAGGTTTAGATGTAAATACTGTATTCAGCCTTCACTACTTTGCAATTACCTCGCCTTTGGCATAGGCGTTAACCTCCGCCTGAGGAAGTACGCTTATCTTTTTTGGAGTTATTTTACGCGCCTGGTAAGCGGCAAAGGTGAGTGGTCGTAGCTGCCCCTTTACCACAAGGTACACGGTGCCATCGCCATCACCTTTCACAATAGTATTGTCGCGAGGAGGCACCGGAATACCGTCAGCCCAAGAGTCAGACTCTGCTTGGCCGAAGGTAAAGTCCGGCGTTATACGCTGCTGCTTAGCCACAAATGGGGAAATTGAACGTTTGGTCCCGTCTCTAAAGTAATATAATGCGTTCGTGCCGGCCACCTTAAAGAAGGTTCTGTCTTTGGGGAGAGCATACCCATCGGGCGGTAGACTGCCCATTTCTTCGGCACTAAGCGTAACCACGTTCTTTACACTGAACTTTCGGTTCTTAAACAGTTCCGCACTCAAAGGATGAAGCGTCCCCTGTCCGACTTCGTAGACCGCGGCATTGTTCGGTGCCTTCACCAAAGTACCGCCTAATGGAGCGACAAACCCCTGCTTAGGATAAGTCGCAATCTCGCCGTCCGATATAAGCTGTACCTTTTTCGCGACATTATGCTGCTTAAAGGTAAAGGCGCTATACATCTTTAGCTTACCCGCTTCTACTAAATAAACTTCCGGCTTGGACTGACCCCGCACCACCGTGCCGTCGCTCGGCGTAAGCACGTCGCCCTGAGTAAAGAGCTGTGCTTCCGACGCGGTAATAGCCAATGTATTCGCCGGATTTAATTTTCGTTGTTGAATTACAAAATCGGACACCGGATGTTTTACATTGTCCACAAATACGTATTTTTGAGTTTCCCCGGCAACAGTCACAATGGTATTATCTGCCGGACCATACACCCCTGCCTGTGGGTAATTTTCCAGCTCGGTCGGCGAAACAGTAATTGCCTTGGTTGTATCCACTGCGCGAGCCTGTGCCACAAACTGCGGCAAAAGTAAACGGCTACCGTTTTGAATAATATAAGTCGAGACATCGCTCCCTACCCGCATAACCGTACCGTTTGCGTATTTAAACCATGCGTTAAAAAACTTCCAAAAATTATAGTTCCCGTTAAATACATGAGGGGTAAAGCGATACAGCGCAGCCGTAGCGTTATTGGTTAACATAACCGTTTGCTGTTCGGGCACACCGTCGTAGCCGCCCAAGGTGTTAGTCATAGGCACTATATCTCCCACCTTATAGACCTTACCGTTACCCTGCGGACCGCGACCGCCCGGTGTGTTGAAAGACTTCATTAAACTTTTTGCGGCCCCTAAGTACCTATTACCGCTTGAGTCCAAATTACCGAATAACTGATAGTAAAAACCCGGGAACAAGGTATTCTGGCTACAACCACTTGAGTCCGGACAAGCAAACCCCAAAGCAAAGTCCAACGCTCGTTGCAATCGATCGGCACTGGCGGTTATCCCGTCAACTAAGCCCTGCTCTTTGTTCAAGGTAACCAAAATAACCTGGGGATTCAAACCGCTAGACTGTGACGCGTCCCAAATAAGCTCAGCCGCGGTGCGAAGTCTGGGCAAATTTGGCTGCGGGTCGTCCAGCGCGGTTTTGAGCGACGAAATGGTAGGCTCTTTTAAACGCGCCAAAAATTCCGGAGATGTGTTGGCTAACACGCTATTTTTACTTTCCAAAAACTTCTGAATACCGGCCGCGCCACCGAACGTTTGAATATCGGCAAAGACCTTATCGTCAATTAATTTATTTGGATCGAAACCTTGGTTAATACTCGCGGCCAAGGCTTGGAAAGGCAAGGCAACAGAGCACACAAGCACCGCTACCGCAGCATAATAAATAATTTTGTTTCTCATGAAAATGCTTCTCCTTTAGATATATAGTATAACGTATGAATACGAAAAAAGTAACAAAAAATGTTTTCACTTGTAACTGTGCGCCTTAATCCAGACTACCTACTTACCGTATGTAAGGCTCACCTTTCGGGAACTGTCTCAAGTCCGCTTCTGATACCTGCATAATTGGAAAAACCTGTAAACCACGTTCTCGGAAAAACCCCGCGTTAATCGGATGCAGTAAACCCCCTACCACCCAATACACAGTTTGATTATTTCTGGTCTTAACCAATGCCCCGTCGGGCGGAGGAAGTAACCGACCGGTCAACCACGACCCCGCCTCCGCGTCGCTCACCGTAAATACCTGCTCATAGCGCAGCCCACGTGCCTTAAAAACCTGTGCCGTAACCGGTTGCTTAATACCCCCGGAAACCCAATACACAGTGGGGTTACCGGCGAGCTTAATCAGCGTACCATCTTCCGGCGCGGCGAACTGACCGCGGTTTATGTCGCCAGCGGCAGCACCTTTGCCCTCAAGGCCGTGCGGCTGGGTAGCAATCACGGTGAGGCCGGTGTGGAGATTCTGGCGGGCCTGATCGCCGGCGACCGTGTCGCTACCGATCCG
>JAEUSE010000034.1:0-4129 GCA_016788805.1 Candidatus Doudnabacteria bacterium | reverse complement strand
GTGTGCAACATTAGTATACCGCTGCTGAAGTACTAAATTACTCAGTCTTTCACGTCGACCCCCCAACAATACAAACAGCTCTCCGGTTTCTTGTAACCGGACAACGTCCCCTTCTTGCAGCCCCTCCTTGGAAATTTTACTTTGTAAACTGCGTAAAATATTGATGCGTCCCGTACCCAACTTACCCGCGCAAGAATTACCGCCGCACTGATACATATTAACCGTATCTACGGAATCGGTAGTGTTTATAATTCTATCTCGAATTTGCCTATTGGTTGCATCCGGGTACAACGCTCGAAGTAAGGCCGCCTGCCCGCTGACGAACGGCACGGCCAAGCTTGTACCCGAAGCATAGGCATATGTATCCGGGGACCGAGCCCTGGTAACCGGATTCCTGCCGATGGTAGACAAAATCCGCTTGCCGGGAGCCGATACATCGACGCAGCTTTTCCCAAAATTAGAAAAACTGGGCTTTTGATCGCTCGCGTCCACAGCGGCCACGCCGAGCACCATGTTCTGAGCATTGTCATCACAGATGGGAAAAACCGGTTCGGTGTCTAAATCCACCCCCTGCGCGGCCAAATCGTTACCCGCGGCGGCGATGACCAACACGTTATGCCCGTACGCGTAGCGAATGGCATTTGCCAGACCCACATCTTGACCGAAGCCAACGCCCCCCAAACTTAAATTAATAATGCTCGCTCCGTGGTCGGTCGCATAACGTATGGCCTTAGCGACATTTTCCGAACTTCCCTCTCCTTCGGCGTTTAGGGCCTTGAGGGGCATGACGCCCACCGACCATACGACACCGGTAATACCCAGGCCGTTGTTCGGTGTTGCAGCGAGCACGCCCGCCACCAATGTCCCGTGCCCGTTGTCATCGGAGTCAGTTCCGGGAACAATGTCCCGGTTTAACAAAAAATCGTACCCGGTGACGAAGAGCGTTTTACGCAAATCTTCGTGGGTTTGATCCACGCCGGTATCTACCAACGCGACTACTATCTGACTGCTGCCCGTGGTAAAGTTCCAAGCGTCCGGCGCACCAATGCGGGGCAAAGCCCACGACCTATCAACGTTTTGAGGGTTATTAGTAAACCCCGGATCGTAAGCATCCACCATGGTTCGTACCGTAAAAGCTTGAACGGAAACGACGCTGGAGACCCATGCACAAAACAGCCCAACGAAAAGTTGGGCGATACGCTTTTTAAATTGTCTGTGAGTATATCGCATCTGCGTACATAAAACGTAAAAACCGTTTCGGAGTTACCACCCCAGCGACCGATACACTCGCGGTCTCGCACACTAAAATCTAAATTCTGCCACACCGAGTTGTGCGCGCGTACCCGCCGCTCACGGAAAGTAAACCAGCCGCCAAATATTTACCGGTATTTACCGCTCCACAAATTTAATCGAACCTGGGCAACCTCAAAGAGCATGCCCACCATGCCGCTGAAGCGCACCGTACTCGCTGTATCATTCACCCAAGTAACAGGTGCTTCCTGAATTTTTAAATGCATCTTGCGAGCAATAGCCAAAATTTCCACGTCAAACGCCCAACGACTAATGGTTTGCTTAGGAAAAATCTTCTCCGAGGCCTCAGCGGTAAACGCCTTAAACCCGCACTGCGAATCGGTCACGCGGAGCGGTACTAACGTATGCACAATAAACCGAAAGACTCCGCCAAGAAAATCCCTAAACCACGGCTGGTGCACGGTAATATGCGAGCCGGCAATGCGTCGAGAACCGATAACCGCGTCAAACCCTTGTTCAAAATACGGCAAAAATGAAGCTATGTGCTCAATAGTTGTAGAGTTGTCCGCATCCATAAATACTCGAATATCTCCGGTAGCTTCCAACATGCCCTGTTTTACTACATACCCCTTGCCGTGATTTTCGGAGTTATTTATTAGCCGTAGCTGCGGAATTTCCGAAATGAGCCCGCTCACCACCCCGGAAGTGTTGTCCGGAGAACCGTCGACCACAACTAATATTTCATACTCATACCCCTGCGCTTGTAGGAAAGCCTGTGTGTGACGAAGCGTCTGCACAATCCGATGCTCTTCCTTATACGCCGGAACAACTACCGATAATTTTTTCATAATAAAATAATAACTTTAACACATTATACCACAAAGAAGTCGGAGGTTAGAAGTACGAATTACGTCATTCGTACTACTGCCTGGCTTGCCAAGCAGACTCAATAATAGCGGCAATATCGCTGTGTTCGGGTACGAAACCCAAATCGGCTTGAATAGCCCGAACGTTTGCCACCAACGTCGCGTCGTCTCCGGGTCTACGAGGTCCCACTTCCATAGGAATCATTCGACCTGTTACCTCAGCCGCGGCTTGTACCACTTCCCGTACACTCACCCCTTTACCGGTTCCAACGTTATAAACTTTAAACAGCTCAGCATTCTGCCGGGCGAGTGCCTTAACGTGGGCCCTAGCTATATCGAGCACATGCACGTAGTCCCGTATACAGGTCCCATCAACGGTTGAGTAGTCACTCCCGTTCACTGTTAACAATACCCGGTCACCTGACGCCACCTCCAACACAATGGGTACCAAGTGTGAATGCTTATGAGTATCGGATACGCCCCATGGGGTATACTGCCCGGCGACGTTAAAAAACCGAAGTATGGTAACTTGCATGCCCGTATACCGGCTAAAGTACTGCAAGACCTGCTCGGCCAAGAGCTTACTTGCGCCGTAAGGATTGGTTGGTTCGCACGCGGCACTTTCCGGTATAGGTACAACGGCCTGTGGGCCGTACACAGCCGCAGTCGACGAAAAGACTATATTTCTCACGCCCATCTCGCTGCATACTTCCAACAACCGTGTTGTCCCATGTAGGTTCACTTCAAAATACTCGGTCGGTTTTTCGACGGACTCGGCCACCTCTAGTAACGCGGCCAAATGTATAACCGAATCAATCTTATGCTGGCTAAACACATCGCGCAGTAAATTTATATCCCGCACATCCCCTTCCACAAAATGAGCTTCGGTCGGAACATATTCTCGGCGACCGGTGTACAAATTATCCAACACAACAACGTCGTAGCCCGCTGTAAGTAATTCCCGCACCACATGACCGCCGATATACCCAGCTCCGCCGGTCACCAACACTGTCTGTTTTGCATCCGGCCGCGACGCGGGCTCAGGTAAACGCACTACATCAATGCCCTGAGAAGCCATGTTGGTATAAGCCTCCATACTCAGCACCACTGCGCGAGGCGCTTCACCCACCCGGAGTACCACACCTCCGCCGTTGCGCTCCACCTGAGCTAAAAGTTCTAACAACTGCTCATTTTCCATATAATCCAAAATAATAAACAAACCCTTTGACCGGCAGGTTTGTTTTGATGTTTGTTCAAGGCCACGCTTTTTTCTATATTATCATGTCTCCGACCTCCTTACAAACAAAAGCTACCCCAGAGGCCTCACCCTCTCTCGGCCTATTGAGCCGAGAGCAAAAATCGTAGTAACTGGCTACAAAAAACACCTCGACGATAAGTCGAGGTGTTTTTATTCTTGTTTCCTATTGCTTCGTACTTGCTTCTACTCGTTAGTTAAACAAAGACTTTCGGAAAGCGCTGTTGCGCGCGAACCCAAACAGGGCAACCGCGAGCAAACCAATACCGGCAGCGGCTAACGGTGCGGTGTTGCCACCGGTCTTTGGAGCCACAAAAGTTGTAGCAATCGCTCCCTGGGCAGGGATATTTACTCGAACATCGTTACCAAAGGTAGTTACAAGCGAGTACGCATAGGGGGGTAAAAAGTACTTTACCCGAACCCGAAGGGTTTTTACCACAGTCGCGCCGGCAGTCATGTCCATTGCCGGATAGGTAATGGTAGTACCGGAAACGGTACCGCCGCCGTTATCTACCACATCCATGAGGGGCAATACACCGGACAAGTCAGCCTGGATTGATACGTTATATTGCAACGCACCGGTAGGGTTAGTTGCGGTAAAGGTATAAGTCAAGTAGTCTTCTCGACCGGCATCTACTACCACACCACGCATATTTTTGGTGTCGTTACTTACCGTTACGCTGCGGTTAAAAGTAGCGGCGGTATTGCCGGCAACCACGGTATTTTGAATGGCCACACAAATAGTCGTGCTTTGGTT
>JAEUSE010000033.1 GCA_016788805.1 Candidatus Doudnabacteria bacterium | reverse complement strand
AAACGGCATCTTGTCCAGACGTGCGGTTGTGTTCGACACTGAACTTAACTTGGCACTAGGCACCAATTTATTTTCCGCATCGGTAATTTTGAGCCAAATGAAATGTTCCGCCGGCTTCTTGGAACAAGCCGCGCAGAACACAGCAAAAATCAAGAATCCAAACAGTAGATACTTTCTATACTTTCCCATGACGATATTACCCCTTCTTTTTGGTTGTAAGGTTGATGTTTCGGCCCATAAACAGGCCATGATTGCGGATTTTGATGTTCCTAGCAATATACCATATATATATGATGTATTGTCAATAATTGTACATCACTCATAGCCACGTAAAGACCAAAAAGAGTCCAGGCTCTGAGCCGGGACTCTTTTAGTACATATAGTAAAGTTAACCCACTCTCAACGCTTCGCGGAGGCTAATATAATTGGTTGCCCAAATATGCGTACGCTCGGTCTCTGGGTACTCTGCCATAGTACGCTCCTCGCCTTCTAAAACAATTACCCGGTTCCACCCCGTTTGCAACTCACCCCGCGGTTCCGGGGCAATAGTAAAGTGCACACGGTACACGCGCTCAATGGTTGTGCCGTCCGGATAAGCCAGTACTGTAGCCGCTTCAAAATATCCGCTTCGGTCTCGCCCCTCAAGCAGACTTACCAATGTCTCGGGTGTAACCATCTTCTCAATATAAGCCATAAATGGACCAGGCAGCCCTCCAAGCCCCTGCAAATATACACTGCCGTCTTCCCGCAGCACCGGCGCTCCCACCTGTTTACTGGCAGCCAGGGCAGTGTAGCGGGCCACTTCTAAACTCGTCTCTGCCTGTATTTCCGGAAAGTCCCCCTCCAACTGTTCTATGTCCACACTGCTCCCCTCAAAAGCATGCTGCATCGCTCGCAGCTTTCCCACATTTTTAGATATAAAATAAATTTTCATATACCCAACAGTATATATGACCAACCCATGCTGCGAAACCCCACACCCCCGACTTGAATAAGCTCCGCATACCCATATAAATAGAGATATAGTACTCTGCTACAAATTAAACTAAAAAAAGTGGACGCAGTCAACTTTTTTGTAATTTACAGCGGTTATTCTTTCGAATGAAAAAAGGTGGGAACTACGGCAATTACAGCCACTACAGCACTTAGAAAAAATACAGACGTAATCCCAAACAAACCAAATAGCCACCCGCACATGAGGCGGTTGAGGGCCCCGGCAGCATTGCCGGTAAACTGCGATATGCTGTGTCCCCGCTCAAAGTCTCGTTCGTGGGGTATGGCATGAGAAGTCATAGCCTTTATGATTGGCGACGTGCCGCGGACGCATGCACCGGCCATAAAAATAAGCGCCAACAAAACCCACATATCGGTAGCATACACGAGCCCCAAAATAATGACCGCCATAGCCACCTCAGCAAGACGCAAAGCAGTAGTGGTTGATGTATTGTCCGCTATAAATGAAAACACTTTGCGACCGGCCATATAACCAAAAAAATACAAGGCCGAAAGAAGTCCTGTCTCCTTAAGCTCTATGCCTTTGGTGAGTAATAAGTACGGTAAAAAGATGAACAACCCCCCACTGGAAAACGAGTCAAAAAACTTAACCGCTACCGCCACCCAATACTCACGTGAAAACCTAGACGCGCCCGCAATGGTTACACCCGCCTCTGGTGGCGATTTTTTTACTTCTTTTATTTTTAAGAACACAACCAAAAAAACCGCGGACGCGACGGCAAATATAACACCGACCAACGGGACCCCTACGGCTAAGGCCACTATTACTATAGTCGAGCTAAACAGTATTCTGCCCGTGTCTCCCCACATGCCGAGAGAGGCCAAAGTTTGAGCCGTCTTGCCTTTTGGCGCCAAACGAGAAATTTGCGCGTCCGATAAAGTTTCTATGAGCCCGCTCCCTATGCCAACCATTACCGCCACCGCGTATAACCAAGCCACGTTGGTAGATACAATTAGTAACGCTGAGCCAACAACATAACATCCAATTGCACCCGCAAGCAGCAATCTACGATCTCCATATTTCCATACCGTAGCCAACAAAAAAATGACGACCAAGCTCGCAACAACCACCACTGCGTTTATCGCACCTATGTGCCAGGGGCTCACAGAAAAACGCTCCTGCAGCACCGGTATAAGCAAAGGCAAAGAAACAAACAGCCCCTTATTTACAAAATTTAAAAAGAAATAAAAATACATAAAATAAGTTCAGGCATGGCCGGGGTTACCGCTTCATTATACACGCCAATCTACACAACCCTCAACGCCCAATCGAGCGGCCATTGTACAAGGAGAGCCTGCAAAATAAAAACACCCCCTACGGGTGTTTTTGGTGGAGATGGGGGGAGTTAAACCCCCGTCCAGAGCTTGTTGACGCCGTAATTGTTCACAAGATTAGTCAGCTAGTAGTACTATTCTGTATCGTAGCTGACGACAAGCCAGAATAGTCGATTTACAAAATTCATGTACAGCAGGTAAATCAACCGCCGTACATATATTCCCAAATAAACTAGCTGGACTTACGACGGGAAAAGCGTAAGGGCTAGGTAGCTACCTAAAAAATTAAGCAGCTACTGGAGCGAAAGCGAAGCTTGCGTTAGAAAACGCAGCTTTTACTTTCTCCCAAGATGCTTGTTTAGCATTTGTTGGATGCCCACGGGATTAGCGAGACCAAATAGGCGTGCTCGTCTTGCATATTACAAACATCTCAAAGGACTGTCGAAATCCGTCATCCCCATAAATTAATTATACATATTATGTAAACAAAAGTCAAATTATGAGGTTTTATTTAAGTTGTTGTATGATGGAGTTAATTGAACCTATCTAAAAATATATGGGTACATGCGGAGTGTGTGGCAAGACCACCGACGGTACGTTTAGTTACTGCTATTATCACTATAGTCAGAAAGAGAATAAATCCGGCCAATTGCATGGACGGCATAAATGTGGTGGCTGCAACGCGCAAATAGCAAAAGATAAGTCCTACTGTTGGAGCTGTAAAGTTAAAGGCAAGGCCAAAAAATCGAGTTGGTGGTAATAGAATGAGCATTGAAATACCAAAGGACCCCCTTTGGTACTTTCACGAGCTGAGGGTGTTTTTATGTTGCGAACTCCTCCATGCCGAGACTGGGTTGGTGTACTGTTGTAATTTCAGAAAGAGGAGTAAAATAATTATATGAACAGGATAATTTATGTAAAAAATATATCCTCGCTCCTGCTTCCCATACTACTGGGTGCTGTGTTGAGTGTGCTATGTATGGGCGTGGTGGCTGTACATACGGTACAGCACACCACTCACGAGCATGCTACGGCTCGTATTTCTTGTACTCAAAATGAAATAGCCAATCACGGGTGTATACCGGGACACAACTCACTTATAACGGCTTTAACGCAAGTCTTTACCGCCACGACCGTTCTTTTAGTCCTTATACTTCTTAGTTTTTCGTCCTTCTCCGCTTTTCTAAAAGTTAAGCCGGGAACGGTACGCAAGCAGTTTTATAAAACCAGGTGGCGACTAGGTCAACAAATCCGCGCCGCCCACGTGTTGCACTGGTTAGTCATACTCCAAAAACAAGATAGTTACGCAGTAGCGGTTGCATAATACTCGCTACTATTAACTTGATTGTTTTATGAACATGACTCATTATATGGAACTGCTGGCTACCAACCAGCCATGGAACTTGATAATTTTTATGGCCGTGCCGGTTGTACTGGCCGAGACCATTGCGGTAACCGAACTCTATTTGCTGTTTACCAACAACTTGCGCAGTTGGGTCAGGCAACTTAACCGAGTGGCCGGCATTTTAGTCGGGTTCTACTTTACGGGCATATTCCTTTACCTTATGAATACGGCGGTTATACCGCTCACCCGAGGCGGACTCTGGCGCGGCCCGGCGGACGTTATAGCGGTTGGGTTTTACTTGGCCGGCATTGTTCCCCTACTCGGCATTGCCTTGCTGGAACTTGGCATACTGGGCAAGCAGCGGGACGAGCGCGGTAAACCCCAACTGCACGCCACCTTTGTAGCACTGTTCCTCATAGTTGCCCACATAGCCATGATTGCCGGCATGCTTAACCCCGAAGTCTTAGGCTGGCACAACCCTGCCATGCAAATGCCTATGTAAATCAAGTATTGGTCAGAATAAAAACGTACCACCAAATGCAAACTCCCACTAGAAACATGCTATCTAGTGGGAGTTCGGTTTCTGCGACTTGGGTTGCGCACTGGGTTCACTCGGGTTTGTAACGCCCGGGCTGCACCAGCACGGTAATGGGCTGACCGCGGTAGCGAGGTCCGACTTTGGCGGCACGAGCGTAAGAAATACGCTGGCCACCCGAAATGGGGCCGATGAACAACTGTAAGTCATTTGCCTCAGCGGCCTTGATGGCTTGCTCAAAGTCGAGCGGCGGCATAAGGCCATGCCCCGGCAAAACCTCAAAGCTGTTATCGGCCACTGGCATCACCGGGATGGAAAGACTCAACTCTTGTGCCTGTTGCAACTGGGTTTGTTCAAAGAGCGCCCCGTTCAGGCACAAGACAATAACAGTGAACGCGTCGCGACCGGCAGGTTTGACCGTGGCCAGAAGTTGATCCTTAATGAATCCAGTATGTTGCTTACCGTCGCCATCGTCAGCCTTACCCTTCGCGTCTTTTGCGAAAAAAAAGCGAACTGATTCAACCTTTTCATCGACGCCGAGCTTGTTGTGGCGACGAAGGGTGCTCAAAAGCCGATTCTCCAGCCCCGGATGGTCCGCGCGGAGCTTGGCTTCCATTTCGCCCGGAGGCAACTTAGCCAACTCGGCCAGCGTCTCCCGAAACGAATTATCGGCGAAAAATTCCTGCGAGACGGGTTTTACCCCGTTCGCCAAGTCAGTGCCCTTACGGGCATAGGCAATACCCAATCCAACCAACGCAATAGCGGCGATAGCCACCAAAAGTTGCAGCGTACGTTTGAATCGCATGATTTTCCTCCTCAATGCGTGAAAAGTTGTTGTACTACATATGTGCCCCGGGTAGGCTGAGCTTACCCAGAACGTGAAAATACTAACACATAATACCATAAATATGGTATTATGTCAATATATAAAACCCTCACATTTAAAAGCAAAAACACCCTAACTGGGTGTTTTGTTTACTAACAGCTCTGCTATCGCTCTTCTGTAGGGACTTTCGGAATCCGGACAAGCTTTTGGTAATTGGGAAATATGTCTTGTGGCTGGGCTGGAATAGCAGCCTGAAAAGTACCGAATATGCGGTCCATGGTCAGGAAGACTATACCGTAGTTCCCCCGCACGTAGTGGTGCACGTCGTGAAAGTGGACCAACTTTTTAAAGTAAGCGTACTTTTGCAGCCGGCTATTGGGCAAATGAAACTGCTGGTGCATAATGCTCACCACGTACTTGGCATAGAGCACCGAACCAATGCCCAAACCTAGACTCTGCCACCACTCCATGGCGCCGGAAACCGTAAGTACAATGAGTAAAAAAATAATAAACGCGCCTATGGCATGCCACAGCGGGTCACCCGCATTTTTATACTCCGGCAAGTTTGGCCGCAGCGACTCCGGCGGATACTCTTCCAAGTGATGCCTTACATGCACCCGACGAAGCTTACTCCCCATGGCACCGTCATGAAAAATAAGTCGGTGAATCCAGTAGCCAATAAACTCAACCAACGGCACACCCAGAATAACCCACAAAAAAAACCAAAATACGACCATGCTATTTGTATTTATTCTTTCGGTTTACGGATAGCTAATTCTTTTTGCAAATTGGTCACCAACTCAGCCTGCTCCACCGCTTCCATGGCCGGCCAAAACGCATACCACTGTTCCATTTCTACTTGGTCTGCCCCTAAGGCAATAAGCTCGTCTAACAAAGTTCGCAATTCTTGTTCTTGCATATATTTTATTCTGCTTCGTAAGCCTCGATGTCATCTTGGTCGAATATGCCGACCATGTTACGGACTAGAGGGGTGGAACTGGCAATCCGCTCCAAAACATCACCCATGTGACTTCCGAGCTCTTTCGCATAGTGCGCCGCTTCCCGCAGAGCAGGCTCCACCCAGGTCAAACTAAGTACAGCACCCTTTGCGACAGCCGCCTTGTCGTACTTGCCCAGCATGAGACAAGTCCACATAGTAGCACTCGCGACGGCATTAAGAACATCAACCACCCGTTCATAACGATTCAAATCCTCACCTGTTATCTCGTGCACTCCTCTTGCGGCTCTGGCTACCAGCACCCCTTCACCAAGAGCAGGTACCAAGGTATGGGCGCCTTTCTCAAATTTTACCTGCAATTTTTCTGCCAGACGAGCAGCAAGCTGTCTCGCTAAAGCCAGCCGGGCCTGCTCTGTTTCAACCAGCTCTGGGTTTTCGGGGGTCTCATTAGAATGCTCACCCACTCGCTCTAATACATCAAATCTTTTATGCGGAAACTTCATATCTAGAACTAAAAAACTCTTAAATAACTCAGTTATTACTAGCTATTCTATAGTATACAACATTTTCCTTGGAGTTTTGACAAGTTCTGGGTAAAAACGTATAATATTCTTGAAAGTAAAGCCAAATTCTCATAAAACAACTTGCTTAGAACTAGAATAAACCATCAAATTCAAGCCAAAGAGCTCCGCCTTGTAAATGAGGACGGAGAGCAAATTGGCCTTTTTAGCCTCTCTGAGGCTCTAAAAATGGCCGCAGATAACGGTCTAGACCTGGTGGAGGTATCCCCTAATGCCAAACCACCGGTGGCAAAAGTTATAGACTATGCCAAATTCCGTTACCAGCAAAAGAAAGCTGAGCAGTTGCAAAAAAAGAAGGCGAAAAAGGTAGAAGTCAAAACAGTTCGCTTGAGTATTCGAATATCCGAACACGACTTGCAAACCAAAGCAAAGCAGAGCGACGGCTTCTTGGAAGAAGGTAACTTAATTAAGGCGGAACTACGTATGCGCGGACGCGAACAGGCATTCCTGGACTTAGCCGAAAAGCAGCTCAAGAACTTCCAAAGCAAAATTACCTTCCCCACTCGAGTTGAAGTACCCATTCGCCGCATGGGCAACACCATGTCCATGATATTGGCCCCTAATAAGTAAACAGCTTCCATAGCTACAATAGCTTCCTAAGCTTCCAAGCTTTAAAGCTGCTGAAGCCACAGAAGCTCTAGAAGCTACTATAACAATGCCTAAAGTTAAAACTCATAAAGGCGCGTCTAAACGACTTCGCCTAACCCCTACCGGAAAGCTTATGCACCGAACCATGGGACAAGATCACTTTAACTCTCGCGAAACCGGTAAGGTCACTAAGAATAAGCGTCGGGACCAAGTTCTCTCCACCACCAACGACAAGCTAAAGAGTTTAATACCATATAAATAACCCACTCAGTTCATAAAGTTCATAAAGTTAAAGGTTCGTAAAGTAATACGGATTTCAGCACTTTGTAAACTTTAAGAACTTTATAAACTTTTAACTACAATGACACGAATCAAACGAGGCGTAGCCGCCCACAAACGCCGAAAGAACTTACTCAAACGAGCCAAAGGTTTTGACAACCGCCGGTCCACCAACTTTGTGGCCGCCCGCGAGGCGCTCCTGCACGCCGATACCTACGCCTATCGCGACCGCCGCAACCGCAAACGAGACATGCGCGCAGTCTGGCTTCAGCGAGCCAACGCCGCGCTTCGCGACAACGGAACCACCTGGAGCAAATTTGCCGGCGTTTTGAAGAAAGAAGGAATTACCCTCAACCGCAAAATGCTTTCCGAAATCGCCATTCGCATTCCGGACACCTTCGACCTCTGGGTCAAGGAACTCGCTAAATAGCCTCCTAGCTTGCAGCTGCTAGCTTCTAGCTTTCAGAATAACCGACCACCGGACTAAGGTCCGGTGGTTTTGGATTTGCCGGCTGAGTCGCCGGCAGGGCAGCTCATGGTTAA
>JAEUSE010000032.1 GCA_016788805.1 Candidatus Doudnabacteria bacterium | reverse complement strand
ACTTTGCCCTAAAATAAGGGTATTTTTTCGTTGTTTTTGCTCTTGCCAAAAATACATATTTATGCTAGAATGTTTGGTCGTAACCGTGCCAAGTGCGGGTTTGACATCTTGTTCTGTCATTCCGGCCTGACTCGATCTGCGGGATGGGTGGAGGAATTCAAAATACAACCCTCAGTAACTTTTAGTTGTTTACCGCCGTTTTATATCTGTGTGCAACCCCCATGCTTCGGCAAAAGGGCTTGTACGCAGATAGTAGACGGTAGCGATCCACTACCTATACTATAGATCAACTTTTCGGGCGCTTCGTCCCGAATGTCTTCATCCTAAACCAATCGGTTCGGGACGAAGCGCAATTAGCAACTGGATCACTCAAAATCAACAGTCCGATTTTCATGGCGGAGGGCCACAATGAAAAATCAATTCGCGTCGAATCTGCGCCGTGCCATCACACTGGCGTTCATCGCTCTTTCCATCGCATTCGCCGCCAATACGGCGTCTGCTCAAGATCAATCAGGGCAACGTCTCGCGCCGACTTTCGACCGGTTGCAATCGCAGACCGGCGAGCAAGAGTCGCTCGACGCGCCCGCACCGCTTCGCCAGGAGCGCCCCGCCCGCGATTGGGCACCGGATGCCAAGCCGTTCGACAAGGCACCAACTGGGAAGTTTTGTTTCTTCGTCGGCAACGCCGGTCGGCATCCCAACCAGCCGGGCATCGGCTGCATTGACATCAACGCGTTCACAGCCGAGCGATGGAATGACGAAGGCGCTTGGAAAACCGTTGAGTTTGGCGTCGTGGAGTTTTATCCTCCCGGCGGCCCGTCGCAAATCGGTCGTCCCGAAGCGAAAAGTTGGGTCAAGTATTTGTTGACCCGCGATGGACACTTTGCGTTCGTGTCCTGGCTGCAGGGCGCGAGTTTGCAAACCGAAGGCGCCGAGAATTATTTCTCGGGCGGCGCCATCGAAGCCGCGTTATACGGTCATCAAAACGAATTCGGCGGGCTGTGTGTGGACAAACACATCAGCACCCCCGAAGGGTTTGCCCTTTCGAGCAAGGGTTCCCGCATTAACTACGGTTCGTTCACCGGTAAGCCATCGCTCACGTTTTGTGGCGGTTGCGGGTGGAAGCTCATCGCCTCCGAAGATCGGTATAACCACGTCGTGGTCAACCGACTCACCGTAATCGGCGATGAGTTGCGCTACGAACCGCTGCTGATGTTCCAGCCGGGAACCGATTTGAACTTCGTGTTTAATTGGTTCTGGCTGAAGAACTAACTACGCGTCACCGTGGCGCCAATTCATAAACCCATCGTAAGAATGGGTAAAAACAAAGCACCGCGGTAAGCGGTGCAAACAGGAGGAGAAGTAGGGACACAATGGCGACCGAGAATGTGCAGGAAACGGATAATATCCAATTCCAGCAACATTCCCGGTCGTTTTGCTTTTGTTTTTTTATCTATATCCACCACTGCCCAATTATCATTTTTATAACATATGTTATAAAAATGATAATTTACGTTTTAGACGCCGGATTGGGAAGAGTTTATTAATAGATTTGTTGCGATTGGTTAACTGTGCAATCTTGTGAACGTTATTTAAAAATGGTAGAGTGATGGGTCAAATTTGTATAAAATAGAGTTGGTATTAGGCAATAGATATGAAAAAGTTGCAAGTGTTGGGAGGGGTGTTTTTGGGGGTTTTGGCCGGTTTGTTTTTTGTTGGGTTTAAAAGCGCGCAGGCTGCGTTGCCGGCAAATTTTCAGGCTACCCAAATTATTGGTAGTGGGTTAAATGGGCCAACCGGTTTTGGAGTGGCGCCGGACGGTCGGGTGTTTATTTTAGAGCGCGCCGGAGCGGTGAAAATTTATAAGGGTGGGCAGCTATTGCCTACACCTTTTACCACCTTACCGTCTGCGGCCAGCGGCGATCGAGGACTTATCGGGGTGACCTTTGACCCCAACTTTGCGCAGAACCATTTTGTGTATTTTTACTACACCTCGGCCGGCGATTTGCTCAACCGCATTGTACGGTTTGACGCAACCGGCGATGTTGCCACAGCTGAAGGTGCGGTAGAAATTTACAAAACAACTATTCCGGCACAGTTCCTACACTCCGGCGGCACCATAGCCTTTGGTCCGGACGGAAAACTGTATTCCGCCATAGGCGACAACGGTTATCCGCCCAATGCCCAAGACTTGAGTACGCCGTATGGAAAAATTTTACGGTTAAATCCCGACGGTTCCGCGCCGAGCGATAACCCGTTTGTTACCACGCCTGGTGCCTTACCGGAAATTTGGGCGTATGGGTTTCGTAACCCCTGGCGCTACCAGTTTGATTCTCTCACCGGCAAAATGTACGGCGGCGATGTCGGTGAAGCAACCTTTGAGGAACTAAACGAAATTGTCCGTGGACAAAATTATGGCTGGCCCATTTGCGAAGGTTACTGCACTGTAGGCGGTTATAAACAACCGCTCTATGCCTACGCGCATACGGGGCCGAGCTCGGCCGTAACCGGCGGACCCGTTTACCGCGGCAGTATGTTTCCGGCGGAGTATCAGGGGAGTTGGTTTTTTGCCGACTATGGACAAGGGTTTATTAAACGGGCGATTTTTGATGGTGCGGGCAACATTGCCAGTGTGCAGGATTTTGACATTGGCGCGGGCAGCGTGGTGGATTTGCACACGGCGGGTGACGGCTCGCTTTACTATATAACCTTCTATCCAGGAAGAATGTATCGTATTAACTACTCTACCGGTAACCACATACCGGTCGCGGTGGCGAGTAGTGATGTGAGTCGGGGACTGAACCCGCTCACAGTACACTTTTCCAGTAACGGCAGCTTTGACCCCGATGCTAACCCCTTGCAGTATGCCTGGAACTTTGGCGACGGCACTACAAGTCAGGAAGCAAACCCGACTAAAACCTTTACCCAAGTTGGTACGTACGTGGTAGAACTTACGGTGAGCGACGGTACGGCAACCGTGCAGGCAGTGCCGCTGGTTATACAGGTCGGGCAGGTGCCAACGGTTACGATAGGCAACCCACTCAACAACTCTTTGTTTAACGCGGGCGACACTATTCTCTTTAGCGCTCATGGAGTAGACGGTGCCGGGTTTGATTTGTCGGATGCCAATTTTTCTACCGAAGTGTTGTTTCATCACCACGACCACATTCATCCGTTTCTTGGACCGATACAGGCTAAGAACGGTTCCTTTGTCATCCCCACCACCGGGGAGCCCGACCCGGATATTTGGTATGAAATTCGCGTAACCGGTACGGACGCGAACGGTCTTTCTGCCACCGCAACCGCATCCATATATCCGCGGAAGTCTACGATAACCTTTTTAACTAACCCATCCGGGTTAGACATAAACATAGACGGTTCGCCGGTGCGCACTCCCACACAGGTGCTGGGTGTGGTGGGTTTTCAGCGGGAAATCACTGCACCTTCCCAAGGCTCAAATAATAGTTACTACGTGTTTGATCGCTGGTCGGACGGCGGTACAGCAACTCATACTGTGGCGTTTCCGGCTACAGACACCACGCTGACTGCGTACTTCAAACTGGGGAACAGCCAGTGCGACGCTGTTGGGGTAAGCCAGTTTGTGGGGTGCTATCACGCCAACAAGACTTTGAACGATTTGCGACTCATCCGTACCGACCCGCAAATTCATTTCCGCTGGGGTTCCGGCAGTCCGGGTGTGGGTATGCCGGTGGACGACTTTTCTGTTCGCTGGAGCGGGGATTTTACTTTTGAAGCGGGCCTATATGATTTTACAACGGAGACCGACGATGGCCGTCGTTTGTACGTGGATGGCGTACTCCTACAAGACTTTTGGTCGGAGCAGGCGGTGGGCCAACAGGTAACTCGTCGCACCATGACCGCCGGAGTGCATCGCGTAGTGCTTGAATATTTTGAGGGGGCGGGGGATGCGTCTGCCAACGTGTCTTGGGTTAAGACCGGAGCGCCGCCCACGCCGGTGGTAAATTGTACCGAGCCGAACGTAAATACCTTTAACGCCTGTTATTTTTACCAACGTGATTTTGTGGATTTTAAACTGAACCGTACCGAAGCCTACCCACTTAACTTTGACTGGGGAGCGGGAAGTCCGGATCCGGTAGTTCCGGTGGATAATTTTAGCGCGACTTACTTAGGCCAATTTACCTTTAATGCCGGCAACTATGACTTTACCGTAACCGGGGATGACGGTGTGCGGTTGTATATAGACGGGACTTTGGTACTGGACAAATGGATAGACCAAAGCCCACATACCTATACCGTTACGCGTACCCTCTCGGCAGGACTGCACACTATAAAGCTGGAGTATTACGAGAACGGCGGTGGTGCTGTTGCCAAACTGTCGTGGGTTGAGACTGGGAATCCACCCCCGCCGCCAACTGGCGGATGTGCTACGCCGGGCGTCAATGCGTTTACCGGCTGTTACTACAACAACAAAGACTTTACCGCGCTGGCCGTAACCAGAACAGAAAACTATCCGCTCAACTTTGATTGGGATTTAGGGAGTCCCGATGCAAGTGTAGACCCGGATACTTTTTCTGCTGTGTATAGCGGGCAATTCACCTTTGAAGCGGGAGATTACATCTTTACTGTATCGGGTGACGATGGTGTTCGTCTGAGCGTGGACGGGCAAGTAGTGCTGGATAAGTTTTTTGACCAACCGGTTACCACCTACACCGTAACCAAAATTTTAACCGCCGGTAACCATATAGTTAAGCTCGAGTACTACGACAACTACTGGAAGGCGGCAGTAGGTTTGAGTTGGATAAAATCCGGTACTCCGCCGCCTCCGCCGATTGGGCAGTCAGTTGTGTCTTTTAGTCTGATTAATGCCGATACAGATCAAGTCATCGCCGCATTTGACCCCTTGGTTCCGGGGGTGGTGCTTAACTTGGCCACGTTGCCAACACGCAATTTAAACATTCGAGCCAACACCAACCCGGCTACGGTGGGGAGCGTGCGGTTTGGCTATGACGGAATAGCGAACTTCCGGTTGCAAAATAGTGCGCCATACGCCTTAGCCTCGGATAACGACGGCGACTACGCGGCGTGGACGCCCACCGTGGGGTCCCACACCGTAACGGCAACGCCGTATACCGGAACAGCGGCTACCGGCATTGCCGGCACTGCTTTATCATTAACCTTTGTGGTTACAGACGGTACTCCGCCGCCCCCGCCAACCGGCGCTTGCCCCGCCGCAGCAGACGAGGCGTTTACGGCCTGCTACTACAACAATATTGACTTCACCAATTTGGCAGTCACCAGAACCGACGCGGCTATAGATTTTAAATGGTTCGAAGGCAGTCCGGACCAACTCATTAGTCCTGACACCTTTAGTGCGCACTGGGCAGGTAACTTTACTTTTGTTGCCGGTACCTATAACTTTACAGCCATCGCTGATGACGGCGTTCGATTAACCATAGACGGCACTGTGATACTAGATAAAATGATTGACCAAAGTGAAAAGTGGTACACCGTACCGGTTACGCTTACCGCCGGTTCGCACCTCATTGTTCTGGACTACTACGAAAACGGCGGAGACGCCACCGCCAAACTGTATTGGGGGAGGTAGTCACATTTCTGCCATCCCGGAATGTGTAAACTTTCAAAAACATGCGAAATCCTGGCTTTAGGAATAGGGGTAGGGGTTGTTTTTTCGACTCAGCTTAGATTAGGGCTGTAAACATGAATGAAATTTCGGTAATTGGCCTAAATATGAGCTATTGTAGCTCTCTCGCTACGTCCTCACAATGACCGTGAAGGATGGCTCGTGCTGGCGGCTCGTGTTGGTCGGTCGGTTTGACAAAATGGTATTAAAAGTGCTATAGTAAAGCACTTGAAAACGAAAAGTAGAAATAAAAAACCCGCATATTTCAAACGATTCGGTAGCGGTGTTTTTATTTTGCGTATACTTTGGTTGTGTTTATAGCAGCGAATAGTGACTTCAAAAATACTCTTGTTAAATACTTTTTGCAGTAACTTCGCGGATTTAATACCTCAACTTAATTCGTAATTCTATTTTCTTTGCTCAATGTCTTGGTTTCGCGATCCACAAGTCCATGAGTTTTCCGACCGTGCCTCAAAAGGCAGGGGGTTTTTGATTGCGGGAAAGCGCACGGTCCACCACACGAGCTTAGAGTTGCATAATAGCGCTGCGGTGAGTATTACTGCCGATCAAAAACTGTTTTTATTTGTCTCTTGTCTCTTGGTCTCCTTGTTGCTGTTCATAAGTTGGAAAGCGGTTGTGTTCACCTTGGTGTGTGTGCTGACTGCTTTTTATTTTATCGATTTGTTGTTCGGTTTATTTTTGGCTTACCGGAGTTTTTCCAAAAACCCGGAAATCCAAGTAAGCCAGGCCGAATTAGACAGGCTTAAGGAAACAGACTTACCCACCTATACAGTGTTCTGCCCGCTCTACAAAGAGTGGCAAGTGTTACCGCAGTTTATAGACGCCATGCAGCAGCTGGACTACCCCAAGAGTAAGTTGCAAGTTATGTTGCAGTTGGAAGAGGATGATACTGAAACAGTTGCGCGCGCCCGGGCTATGGACTTGCCGGAGTATTTTGAAATTGTAGTTGTACCAAACGCTAAACCCAAGACCAAGCCTAAAGCCATGAACTATGGCTTACAGTTTGCGACGGGCGACATTATAACCATTTACGACGCAGAAGACATGCCGGAGGCGAGTCAGCTAAAGAAGGTGGTAGTGGCGTTTAACAAGCTGCCGGACAACGTGGTTTGTGTGCAAGGAAAACTGAACTTTTACAACCCGGGTCAGAACCTGCTGACTCGCATGTTTACGGCGGAATACAGCTTGTGGTTCGATCTCATTTTGCCCGGATTGCAGAGCATCGGCGCGCCTATTCCTTTGGGTGGTACTTCGAACAACTTTAAAAAGTCTGTTTTGCAGGAGCTGGCGGGTTGGGACGCTTACAATGTAACTGAAGACTGCGATTTGGGTATGCGCTTAGCCAAGAAAGGCTATACCACCGCAATTGTAGACTCCACTACTTTAGAAGAAGCAAATAGCGGGTATCACAACTGGTACCGTCAGCGGAGTCGGTGGATTAAAGGTTACATGCAAACCTACTTAGTACACATGCGTTCGCCACGTGCGGCCGTGCGCGAGTTTGGTCTGCGCAACTTTTTACTGCTTCAGCTCACGGTGGGCGGTAAGGTACTTTCCATGTTTGTAAACCCGCTGTTGTGGCTTATAACTATTGCTTACTTTGTTGCTCGTACACACGTTGCACCTGTTATAGAACCATTTTTCCCACCTACCGTGTTGTATGTTGGTGTAATTAGCTTAATTTTTGGGAACTTTTTTTACGTATACGCGTACCTGATTGGTCTGGCAAAGCGCCGGGAGTTCCGGGTTATGAAGTTTGTGTTTTTGGTACCGCTGTACTGGCTAGGTATGTCGGTTGCCGCTTGGAAAGCGCTCTACGAACTTGTGGTAAAGCCGCACTACTGGCAGAAAACTAATCATGGTTTGCATCTCGCTCAGAGCGAGCAGAGACAAGAGACACCCGTCTCGACTCGGGAGCCGACCCGAGGCGGAAGAGACAAGAGACAAGAAAATCCGATACCAATTCCTGAGCCGGTGTACACCGCGCCCGTTCTAGTGCAGGAGTTGGTGCAGACTTTGCAAGTTGAGGCTCAGGTTACGCCGCACGCGCCTGTGAAAGCCCCCTTTGAACTCATTCCTGAAGAAGATGTTGAATCGGCGACAAGCGGCACCCGTCTCGACTCGGGAGTCGACCCGAGGCGGAAGGTACAAGCGACAAGGTTCGATGCATTGTTTTCTCTGCGTGCGTTTGTGCGGAGTCAGTTCCACGAACTTAAGACTGACAACACCGTTCGTGAGGGCGCGTGGTTGGTAGCGGGAAGCGTGGCGGCAAACTTTTTTAATTTTTTGTTCAACGCAGTTCTTGGCCGTACTTTGAGTTTGGATGATTTTGGTCTAGTTACATTGTTTAATACTATTCTTGGTTTGCTGGCTGTTGTGTTTAATGGCGTGGCATCCGCAGTGACACACC
>JAEUSE010000323.1 GCA_016788805.1 Candidatus Doudnabacteria bacterium | reverse complement strand
CAGCCACCCATTAGCGGGGAACTGATCATGCAGACATTCAATTTGCAGCCATCCCGTGCGGTTGGCGATATTAAAACTGCAATACGGGAAGCAATTTTAGATGGAATAATTCCTAATGAATACGAGGCTGCATATAGTTTTATGTTGCAAAAAGCCAAAGAATTGGGAATTTCTTCCCCCAATTCATAATTCTTAATTCATAATTCTTAATTTTACTGCATGGCTATTTTACGATTCAGGATTTATTGGGAAGACGACGACAGTGTTTACCGGGATATTGCGATACATCATACGCAAAATTTTTTGCATTTTAAACAGCATTGAATTCGATTCCAAGCACAAGGCAACATTTTACCGCAGTAATGATAACTGGCAGCGTGGGCGTGAGATAACCCTGGAGAGATACGAGAAGGAGTATAAAGCCGTACCGCTCATCATGGCTGAAACAGGTATCGGTACCGAGATAAGTAACCCCAACCAAAAGTTCATCTACGAATACGATTTCAATAAGTTCTGGCATTTTATGGTAGAGCTTATCAGCGTAGATAAGGAAGAAA
>JAEUSE010000322.1 GCA_016788805.1 Candidatus Doudnabacteria bacterium | reverse complement strand
AATCTCGCTGGCCACTGGAGTACGTGTGCCACAATGAAGTGTTTGTAACGCCCGTTATATAACCACGTACCACCATTTCGAGCGGAATAACTTTGTACTTTTTACAGTAGGCAACGTTTGCGTCAGGATAGGAGATGATATGATTGGGTACTATCGAAGCCGTCTGCTCAAACCACCAGCGACTCGTGGCCGTCAGTAGCGCGCCTTTTTTCGGCACTTTCGCCAGTATGCGGTCAAACGCACTGTAGCGGTCGCTCGCTACCAACATCAGCCGGTCGCCAAAGTCGTACACATCGCGGACTTTGCCACGGTACACCGCTTGGCACCCTGGCAATTTGAAATCTGTCCCCTCAAGAATTGTTCCACTCATGAGTTTAGTATACATGGGTTAGAGTCATGAGTCATGAGACAAGAGACATGAGGCATGAGCCACCCCGTGATCCAACAGAGTTCAGGAGGGCGGCCGAAGGCCGCTAGAGATCATCCACCGAAGCCTTAGCGAAGGTGGATATAGCTAGAACGGCCATATGGAGGCTCCCGGCTAGCACCTAGCGTCGGGTGCAGTTACCGCTGCCTTGCAGCGGC
>JAEUSE010000321.1 GCA_016788805.1 Candidatus Doudnabacteria bacterium | reverse complement strand
AACACAGTAGATATTGATGTGGATGTGACAGCCGTAGGGCCTTATAGTATCTCCACCACCCCGGTAAACGGCATGACCTTCTCTGCCTCAGGGACATTTGTTACTACCGGCGTTCAAACCATCACATTGGTGGGATCAGGAACTCCTACTACAGATGGCACTTTTAATATTACCATGCCCGGTACCACTACCTGTACATTTCCTGTAGATGTGGACGCAGCACCTGTAGTAGAATGGCAGTTTACCGCAGCATCACCGTCTGTTACCTTTAGTGGGGAAACGGACAATGCTCAATTGCTCTCCCTTATTCCCCCCATAACAAATTTTGCGTATGCGGGTTCAAACGCTACTGATGATATAGTGCTTGGATTGGCAGATATAAGCGGCGGAATAAACGTTGGTGAAACATACAACACTCTCCCGGGGCCGGGTAATTTTGCCACTTTTATTTATGATGTAAACCTGGGCACTGATCAATTCACCACTGATGGTACCCGAAACCTGACATTTACAGTTACAGCGCATAACACAGTGGCCAAAACAATTACGATCACATTTAGTGGAAATGTAAGGAACAGCGCAGGTACAA
>JAEUSE010000320.1 GCA_016788805.1 Candidatus Doudnabacteria bacterium | reverse complement strand
ACTGCACGACTTCCCGATGCCACTGCACGACATTCCAATGCCACTGCACGACTTCCCGATGTCACTGCACGACTTTCCAATGCCACTGCACGACTTTCCGATGTCACTGCACGACATTCCAAATGCACTGCACGACTTCCCGATGCCACTGCACGACATTCTAAATGCACTGCACGACTTCCCAATGCCACTGCACGGCATTCCAAATGCACTGCACGACATTCCAAACCCACTGCACGACCTTCCCGATCTATTGTTTTCCTTATAGCGACCTTATTTTCAATTATTTATCTGGGTTTTGACTGTTTTTTGCTGTGGCAACATTGATCTTTTTTTATTGCCCTGAAAGACCTGAAAATGGGGTGGGAAAGGGGGTGAAATGTTAAAATGTAAAACCGGGTTTTGGGGTGGTTTTTTCTCCTGTAGCGGATGGAAATTCGAAGTTGAGTGTTATGGTTTTGGTGTATGCTGGGAATGATGGCGTATTGTCATTCCTGCGAAGGAGGAATATCGATAAAGCACTGAAAAGGCCAGGAAAATATGGGGCTATGGTGGGCTGCTATCCTGTTCAAACTCCGAAACCAAAGGAGTGGCTCAACGCAATAG
>JAEUSE010000031.1 GCA_016788805.1 Candidatus Doudnabacteria bacterium | reverse complement strand
CTTTGCCAAATTTTCTCTTCTTCTGATGTCTCATATAATAGCTTATAGCTTCTAGGATTTAGCTTCTAGGATTTTCTAACAGCTAATAGCTAGCAGCTAGAACCTAATTCTTATTCTCTACCTAACAGCATCATTAGTTCTAAAATGGTCTTCTTACCTAAACCCGGTATACCTTCAATTTCTTCACTCGGTAACGCCTTTAACTGTTCTACCGTACTTATCCCGTACTTAATTAGTGCGTTCTTGGCTCGGTTAGAAAGACTAACTGAGTCCAAATCGCTTACCGGAGCCGGGGCGTCCTCGCCCGCGTCCTCTTCATCACCGGCTGCAAAAGCAGGCACTTCTTCGGCAACCGTCGGAGCAGCTAAGGTAGCAGGGGTGTTAAACAGCATATTAAAATGGTCCACCAAAATATGAGCCGCTGTGTCTACTGCTTCTCCGCCGGTAATAGTCCCATCGGTTTCAATAGTAAGGCTGAGCTTGTCAAAGTTAGTGATTTGACCGATACGCACATTACTCACGTCAAAAAACACGGAACGAACAGGTGTAAAAATGGCGTCCACGGCAAGCGTGCCGAGCTCTACGCGGTCAGTTTCGCGAGCCTCTACTGGTACATATCCACGGCCTTGTTCAACCGTCAATTCCATGTCGAACTCGGCATTTTTGTTATCCAGAGTCGCAATGTGCAACTCTTTGTTCATAATTTCTACCTGGTCATTACCGGTAATATCGGCGGCGGTTACGGCACGCTCGCCTTTGGCTTTTAAGCTCAATTTAACCGGTTCACTAGAAAAACACTTCAAACGAAGCTGCTTGAGGTTTAAAATAATTTGTACCACGTCTTCTTTCACGTTTGGCACAGTCGAAAACTCGTGATCGGCAAAGCGGATTTTAACCGCCGTCACCGCCGCACCCGGCATACTGGACAGCAACACACGACGCAATGCATTACCCACGGTTACACCATAACCGGGATGCATTGGCTCTAAGACTACCGAGTACTTATGTTCGCCTAAGTGTTCAACTTGGGCTTTGTTGGGAAGGGTAAGCGCTTCCATAATTTTATTAGGGTTTGGGGACTAACCACAACATACGAAATCATATGCTACAGCTATATATCCACCACTCTCTTAATTAAATGCGACTATAATGTTCAACGATAAGCTGGGTATTGATTGCTTTGTCCATATCTTCATAGGTAGGCTGGCTCAGCACTTTCGCTTTCAAATGGGCAGCATCTAAATCCAGCCAGTCCGGAGGAGTTACCGCCTTCAGCTTGTCTTTTACCGTTTGCATGAACTTGGTCTTAGCTTTGGTCTCCCCAACAGTAATCACATCGCCCACACGCACCGCTGCGGACGGCACAGTCAACTTTTTGCCATTAACCCGGAAAAACCCATGGGACACCAATTGACGAGCCTGGGACCGAGTTTCGCCATACCCGAGACGATAGACTACGTTATCTAAGCGCTGCTCCAACAACATGAGAAGGTTATTACCGGTTACACCAGGTTGCGCCTGAGCTTTCAAGAAATAGTTATAAAACTGTTTCTCCAAAACCCCGTAAGCAAATTTTGCTTTCTGCTTCTCTTTCAATTGTAAGCCGAATTCAGAAAGCCGGCTGCGAGTGTCGGGGTGCTGACCGGGAAAACCCGAACGCCTCCGAAGAACCTTACCTTCTTTATTGGTAAATGCCTGTCCTAGCCTTCTTGCTTTTTTACCTCGTGCACCTGTATATCTCATAAAATAGCTTTTAGCTTCTAGCTTTTAGCTTCTAGGTAGATCCCTAAAAGCTGATAGCTAGCAGCTAGTTTCCTGTTAAATGCGTCTTACTTTCTTCTGTCGGACACCGCCATGGGCGACGGGAGTCTGATCTTTGATGGTTAGCACGGTCATGCCGGAGCCCTGTAAAGCGCGGATGGCTGACTCACGTCCGCTCCCCACACCCTTAATAAGCACGTCGACTTCCACAAGTCCTCGCTCCTTTACCCGGCTAATAAGGTCTTCCATAGTACGCTGCCCTGCATACGGCGTGGACTTCTTAGAACCCTTAAATCCAGTTTTTCCACTACTACCCCACGCTAACACGTTACCGACCGGGTCAGTCACGCTAATAATAGTGTTGTTATATGTGGAGTTGATATAAACCTTCCCCTTGGTAACCTTCGCTTTAGCTTTCTTCTTGCGGGCACCTTTAATCTTAGAAGCGGCATCAACTACTGGTGCCTTCTCTTCTACTGTATCGGTTTGCTGGGTAATGTCTTCCATATATTATAAGCAGATTAACGCAGATTATTGCGCAGATTAACGCAAAGTGGTTCCGCGTGTATCTGCGTTACCCTCAGCGTTATTCCGCTTCTATAAAGTTAGGTTTTATCTCCGGACTTCTTGCGTCCGCTACCGGCTGTTTTACGCACGTTACCACGGCGGGTACGAGAATTCGTTTTTGTGCGCTGACCGCGGGAAGGCAGGCTCTTAATGTGGCGTAAACCACGGTAAGAGCTTATTTCCTTTAATCGCTTGATATTTAAAAGCACTTGCTGGCGCAATTGACCTTCTACTTTAAAATTCTTGTCTATGTAGTCGCGAATACGGTTGAGTTCGGCCTCATCTAAATCTTTGGTCCGCTTGTTCGGGTCAATACCCGCCGCGGCCAAAATCAACTTCGTGTTACTTGGGCCAATACCATACACATAAGGCAAAGCCGCTTCAATGCGCTTGTCGTTCGGAAGATTTATACCTGCTATACGTGCCATAAAAAAGCTGCGAGCTGCTAGCTGTCAGCTTTTAGGGATTTCCTAAAAGCTAGAAGCTAGAAGCTAATTAATTATCCCTGCCGTTGCTTATGCTTCGGGGTCTTACAAATAACGTATACACGACCAAAGCGCTTTACTACTTTGCAATCTTTACACCTCGGTTTTACGCTTGCTTTAACTTTCATAAAATTAGCTTCCGGAGCTGCTAAAGCTTCAGAAGCTATAGAAGCTTTTGAAGCTGAATAAGCTATTATCTTAACCTACGTATAATGCGGCCTTTGTTCAGGTCGTACGGGGTCATTTCTATAATAACCCTATCTCCGGGCAACACACGAATCATATTCACCCGCATCTTACCCGCTAAATGACCCAACACCGTCTGCCCAGCCTCTAGTTGGACACGAAAAAGTGCATTGGGTAAGCTTTCCACAATCTTACCCTCAAGTTCTATAACATCTTTGATTGGCTGTTGCTTCCCAAAGTCTGGTGAACGTCTGGAATTGGTCTTAAATTTGCGCATTTATTACGGTGGCACTATTGTATCATAACCAATAAAGCCTTGTCAATTAAACAAGGCCAATATTACTCCTTAGCCTGGGTGACCGATACGTGACTTTGGAGCCGAGGGATGCTCGACTGCCAGGAAGGGCTCAAAGTAATGCTTGCGTGGTCAATTTCCGGTCGACCGGAGAGCCACACCTCCGCCTCTTGCCTGGATTTGCCTTTTAGACCGGTTTGCAAAGCGGCTAAATCCAAAAGTTTGTAGGATTTAGACTCAACGTGCACAATTAACTTCATGGTACCGGCGGCAATATCCAGCTGACGAACTTTAAATGTAAGCACGTCCTTATCCGCAGACTGCAACGCTGAACCGTCGCTCAATACCTGGGTAATCCGACTTCTCACCAAATCTGTGAGCAAGGCAGGCTCAAACGCCAAGCCTTTTAAGCTTATTTGGAGCTTGGCCGTAAAGGTGGGGGTTTCTGAGCCAACTGGCTTATCAGAGGTGAACGAAACCACAGACGACTGATACGCTTTTTCGGGTAACATTTTACCGTCATTTTTTAACTGGGCGGCGAGCTGGTCAACAAGCTGTTTTTGCAAAGCGATTTGAGCCATGGCCAAATCTGCCTCCTCAATAGTAGACACAAACCGAGAGTTCCCGCCTGTGAGTGCGTCCTCAACCTGAGCGTACAGCAGCTGAGGCTTATTACCGAAAACTTGATTAGTAATTTCTAAGCGGGTATTAACCGGCAAATTAAAACCTTCACCCGCTTGCGCGGCCTCAACCGCCGCCACCCGGCCGGCGTTGGGGTTGGTAACCTGTTTAGCCGGAGTCGCGGGGATAAAATTTTGATCGCTCGTGAGCACGTAGGACTTTCCTCCGGCACTTAGAGTGGTAGTTTTACTTTTCAAGCTCAGCGGAGCGCCCGTTAAGTTAAAAATCCGAACATTACCCACAGCTTTACTGCCAATTTCTTTTTTTCCGGTGGACTGAAATTTATCCTCTGTCTCTAAAACTCGTTCCAAGCTCACCGCAGGCAGCTGTAACTTCGCGATATCCGCCTGTAAGACATTGGTACCTACGGACAGCTCAACATCTCGAATAATGGCGTCACCTTTTGCGTGCACTACAACCGTAGCTTTCGGCAGAATAACAATTGTAAAAATGAGCAAGAAAAGCACCACCAACGCAGCGGCGCCGAGCCATACCGTGCGCGGAGTCCGCTTTCTTCCTTCCTGAGGCACGTAGGCATTTGTCGGGCGATACGGCACGTCGGAAAAAATGGTATCGTGCACTGCCACATGCGGAATTGACTTAGCGGCTTCCTGGTGTGACGTCCGATGGTGAGTTCGGGCATGACTCGCCTTAGGATGGTGCGTCTCCGCTTCCTCAACAAAGGCCGGCGCAGGCGCCACGACTTCTGTGGGTGCCGGATGGCGTTTCGCCGCGTGCGCCGGCCTTTCCGTAGCTCTCGTTTTTATATCTCCCATACCGTGTTTCACCCCACGCGACGGTAATTCCTTTAACACAAAACCTGCTTCCGCGGCGTAGGCCTGACCTCGTTCGTCCATGGTTAAAATAGCAGCGTTCTTCCGCAAAACATCGAGTTGCTTTTTGAGCAACTTAAGATTTACCGCGTCGGCAAACAAATAGCTGCGCCGAGGAAAGACCAGCACTAAATCGGGAGAATGCTCGCCCTTAACCCTTGCCAAAATGGTCTTGATATCGTCTTCTAAATTGAAATAAAGAGTTTTTGCCATGTAAATAACAAACCCGAGCTTATTTCTTTTATTTTAGCAGTGTTTGGAGCAGAGTCAAACGGCAAGAGCAGTAAAGCAGTAAGCAAATAAGCAATATGCTAATACAATAATCGCTTATTGCTCTACAGCATACTGCTTATAGCTACAAAATGCCTTTATACGCCAACCGCTTATCAAAGCTGATTTGCTTACCCCGCTCTACACCCGGCTGGTCAAACGGATTAACCCGCCGAAACAAGCTGGAGTAAATAACGTACAGCTGCCAAAAAGCAATCAACCGACCCAACTCCACAGGCTCTACGGCAGTTAACTGCATATGGATGGACGGAATGCCGGTAAGCCTTGCGTCTTCCAGTGTGCCCTGGAGTTCTGCGTGCTGCGACTCCTGTAGAGGAATTTTGTTTAAGTCAAACAACGGCTGCTTACGGAAAGGTACGCTGTGAACGCTTGTCGGATAACTCGTGACTAACTGATGTGCAAAGCTATGCACGTCAATGAACCAACCAACTATGTTTTTGCGACCGCCAAAAAAACGCTGCGTTGTGTGATGCTGAACCTCTGACCCTTCTGCAAATAAGTACGTTTGTCCCTTACCGTCTTTACCAAAACTTTCGTGACAAAGCTGAGTTGCAAGAGGCATTACCGCACACAAGTAATGTGAGTAGACCAAACCTAAGACATCTACATAGCCAGCCTGCTCTAACTGCCACAATACGCTCGCCGCCTTAAAAGCTAAGTTATCTTGGGCGTAAAGTGCATGGATTTCTTTCCCGCCACGGAATAAGCTATCAATATCAATACCGCAGAGCAACGCGGGCAAGAGGGCCACTTCGGTAAAGGCGGTAAACCGACCACCAATAACCGGGTGTCGTACTACTCGCAAATTCAACTTTTGAGCTACCTGCTCTACACTACTCCCTTCGCCGGTAACAACCACAATAGGATATTCCCAAAACTGGGATAAGGCTTCTATTTGCGTAGTGTTTTCTCCGGACTTGGTGATAGCAAGAACTAATGTATCAGTCGGGCTTAGAGTAGATTTTAGTTCGGTTATATAATCCGGGTCTACGCTAGAGAGAAAATAAGCTTTCTTTTTAGCCGCAGACTTGAGCGCGTTGCAAAATGCATACCCGCTGGTTACGCTACCCCCATGACCAATAACCAGTAAATTGGAGTACTGCTCGTACTCTTTGACCACCGCCTCCATAGCCGCAAAGTCCGGCCGATAATCTATGAAGGCTGGTTTTTCTTTTGGTAAAATTTTTGTATCAAACCGCTCCGACTGCGGGCAATTGTAAAAGTCTAAATTCATATTACTTTTTCTGTGCAGATAATTTTGCGTCTGCGAGCTCAAACTGCTTCTTTTGTGCGGCCCGAGCCACGTAATTCAATACATATACTGGCACGTCATCACCCTGATTATGTAGGACAGAATCTTCGTACAAGTCTTTAAATTTATACAAGGCGGCTGGCTCGGAGCTCTTAACTTGCTGATATAAATCAGTCAGGCTCGATATCAAGTCATCCAAACACGCAACCACCTCGGCCTGGTTCAAAACCCCTTCCCCGCCAATCCAACGAAACTCTTTTGGCTCTGCCTTAGGATTTTGTTGCTCAATCCTTCTTGCAAAATAATTTATGCGCTGAGCAATAACAAATAAATTCCTCTTTGTATCGACCCCATACTCGGGCGGTCTCGCATCTAATCCATCTTGAGTGTTTATGTTATCTGGAAAATGCCCTTCTCCGGCCGCTGTCAAAACCTCACGAGAACGCGGACTGCCATGAACGGCCAAATCGTAAGACATGAGCGCTGTTCGAGCTACTTCTCGAAACCTCCACAACACGCTTTCTCGTACAGACTCATTCCACTGCTGTGCCATTCCATCATTTTTAATTGCCTGGCTTAACATAAGCATAGCCTCATGTTCAAATGAAGAATTCGCTTGGCCACGATCAAATACCGCCGTCCCGGACTCTACAAAATGCTTTACACTATCATAATTAACGTATGGACTAGCCGCCATAGCTTCTAGTTTTCTACCCATGAGGTGGAAGATGGACCCAAACCATTCCACACGCTCCTTGCAAGCGGCCCACCGCTCCGGAAAAGTATATTCTCTTTTATAATCTAGCCCACCTGGCATGTCCCCATCATTCCACAAAGCCAACCGTTCTTTTAACTGTTGGTCTATGGCCCCTGCCGTGTCTAACTGCTCAGCTGACTTCCGCGCAGCGAATATTGCGCCCACCCTAGATGGTTCAAAATCACTTATGGGCGCTTGAAGCCCATCGGGCGACTCAAATGTCATAAGTTTTATTCAATTACTGCCTTAATACGCCTCACCCCGGCGCTTACTGCTTCTTCTTTTTGTATCTTGAAGTGACCAATGGTGTTGGTGTGCTCTACGTGAGGACCGCCACAAAACTCGAGCGATACCACCTCTTTGGTTTGCGGGTCAAAAATAGTGTAGACAGATACGGTGTCCGCATATTTCTCTCCGAACAACCCAATTGCCCCCCGCTTACGTGCTTCTTCTAAGGGCACTGTTTCGCGTTTCACAACAAGGTCGCGCTGTATCCATGAATTTACTAATTCTTCTACTTCTTCTTTTTCTTCTTCAGACATCTTCTGATTGTGGGTAAAGTCAAACCGGGTACGCTCCGAGGTAATATTACTCCCCTTTTGCCAGACGTCGTCACCCAACACTTGCCGCAATGCTTTTTGCATAAGGTGGGTAGCGGTATGGTAGCGCACTACAATCTCACTATGGTCGGCCAACCCGCCCTTAAAGTCCCCCGCACTTGCCGTGCGGGACAAATCCTGATGTTTCTTAAACTCTTCCTTAAACTCTTCTTCGTTAGGCGCTTGGCCGGCTTCCCGAGCCAAATCTCGCGTCAGCTCCCATGGAAACCCATATGTTTGGTACAAATTAAAAGCATCCGTTCCAGTTATCTGTGCTATTAGTTGTTCATTTGCAGATTCGGATACATTCGTTGTTTCGGATCGGTTTATGATTTTGTTAAATTCTTTTATACCCTTGTCCAGCGTTACCGAAAACTTATTCTTTTCGTCTTCTATTACTTTGG
>JAEUSE010000319.1 GCA_016788805.1 Candidatus Doudnabacteria bacterium | reverse complement strand
AATAACCGACCACCGGACTAAGGTCCGGTGGTTTTGGATTTGCCGGCTGAGTCGCCGGCAGGGCAGCTCATGGTTAATTAATGAGTTTGTCGAATAAAGAGGGTTGGCTGGTCTGGTGATGCTTGTCTTGGTGGGTGACGTATCTGCGGATAATCATCTCATCCAAACCAATGGTGGAGACAAAGTAGCCTCTGGCCCACAAGGATTCTTTTTCGTACAAACCTGATTTGTGTTTAATCTTTTTCTTCATCCAGGCACTACTCTTTCCTTTCAGAATTTGCATGGCGTAGGATACAGAATCTCTGGGGGTTGCCAGCAGGACGAAGTGGATGTGGTCGTCTTGGATATTGAGTTCGACCACTTCCCAATGTTTCCATTTGCAGATTGTTTCAAATATTCTTCTTAGTTCTTGTTTGATTTTAGTATCTTTCAAGACCTTACCACGGTATTTGGGGGTCCACACGAGGTGGTACTTTAGGTCGTAGAAGCAGTGTGATAAGGTACGGATAGTACGTTTGTGTTGATTCATACAGTACTACTAAAACCACCCTGCCGGGTGGCTTTAGTATACGGCCTCGCCTTCAAACGTACACCCCGGCTAAAGCCGGGGGTTTATGACTTGTAA
>JAEUSE010000318.1 GCA_016788805.1 Candidatus Doudnabacteria bacterium | reverse complement strand
CCAGTAAATGATACGATCACAGTCGTAAAAGGAAATCAGGTGATCACTTTTGACAGTATTCCGCCACAGATATTTAATTCCACCAAACTGATACTGACGGCCAGCTCTTCCATGGAGCAAACCATCAGTTATTCCATAGTAGCCGGTACTGCTTATGCTTCGGTAAGTGGTAACCAGCTTACCAAGAAAGGAACAGGATTGGTAACGGTAAGGGCTTCGCAAAACGGCAACAGCAATTACAATGCAGCCGTTCCTGTGGAAAGAACATTCTGTATCGGCGTACGCACCCTTACCCCGGTTACCGGTGATGCGGTCCCCTGCCTGAATACTTATCGCTATAATACTCAAAAGATACCGGGCGCCCTGTATGAGTGGACATTAAGCGGCGGCGGAATACTGACGGTGAATAATGATACCGCCTGGGTACAATGGCAAACACCGGGAGCCTACACCTTATCCGTAAAGGCAAACGGTACCTGTGATACGGTCTATACCAGCCAGGAAGTGCTGAACATTACCACCTCCAACAATGTGCCCGGTATGGTAAGCGGTATGTCGCCCGCAAACGGGATCATCGATCAGCAATTACCATTGCGGCTTTCCTGGATACCCGGAGCAAATACAGTGAACTACGATGTGTATGTTTGGG
>JAEUSE010000317.1 GCA_016788805.1 Candidatus Doudnabacteria bacterium | reverse complement strand
AATGCAGCAGAGGAACTTGTACCTGAAACAGCACCTGACATGGCGATTGCCTTAATGGTATTTCCCTGCACACTGGTGGCGGTAGTGGTGCCGACATTTAAAAAGATAGGGATCAGCACCGAAGAAGAGGATACACCTGCAAAAGTATAGGTACCGGTTCCTGCACTGGAAGCAAAACCAATTGTGTTCCCCGTTATCTGGAAATTATTACCTGAAGTATTAGTGATCCAGATGGCGGAATGCTGTGCCCCGGTAGTTTGGGTACGGGTGGCTGTTTGATAAAAACGGTTATTCGTTATGTTGTTATCAGTGTTACCAGTTGATATATAAATACCTGCACTGGAAACAGCAGCACCAAAGTAGTCGAAGATATTATTATTGTTAAATACGTTTCCGCTGTTATTAATAGCGGTTGTAGAAGTGGAACCGTTCATATAGATGCCCTTGGTGGAGAGATTGGCACCAGCAGGTCCTATATTACAATTTGAAATGGTGTTGTTGTCGTTACCATTTGCCGTCACGGCATCCGTACTAAAGAACACCACACCACCATTGGTAGTTACTGCAGCCGAGAAGGACCCCTGTAAAGAACAATTCGTGATCGTATTGTTTGTAGCACCACCAATAAAGCGTATGGTAGATGTATTGGAGGTCCCTGATGC
>JAEUSE010000316.1 GCA_016788805.1 Candidatus Doudnabacteria bacterium | reverse complement strand
CACTTGTCACTAATTTGCAGTCACACCTTTTTACTCAGAAACAAACAATCAGCACCCCTCGACTTCGCTCTGGGCAAGCATAAGCACATAAGCACATATTCACACTTGGACTACGCTCAAGACAGCGCTTGCCACTTGTCACTTGTCACTTGTCACTTGTCACTAATTTGCAGTCACACCTTTTTACTCAGAAACAAACAATCAGCACATAAGCACATCAGCACATTAGCAAATCGGCACATCAGCACATTTTCCTCACCCCGGCCCTCTCCAGCATAATCATCCTCCTCCGTGGAATATTTGGGGCTGGAGAGGGAGAGAAGCGGATTATGTATTAAAAATTTTTATTTTCCAGTCCAAAGGTGTCATGATTTACTATTCGATATGTGTTATCTTGAGGACGAAAAATGATTTTCCTGAGCAACCATAATTATAGTTAAAATATACCTTGTCAAAATCAAAAGTGAAAAACGCTAAACTCTTAATAAAAAAATACTTCCTTTCTTAACTATTAATTTTGTGTTATTCACTATTAATTTCACAACAAACATTTTTTAAGGATAATTCCAATTGCTCAGCAGAATCATTCATTTTAAGAATAAACTGATGATAATTGTCGTTGAGTACTATTCCCTTGCCACCCCTTCGGCTACGCTCAGGGCAACGCTT
>JAEUSE010000315.1 GCA_016788805.1 Candidatus Doudnabacteria bacterium | reverse complement strand
TATCTAAACCGTTATGAGCGGTACATTTTACCTGATTAAACTATGAGATTTAATTCTTAAATAAAATACCTACGACTAGAGTTGAACTAACACTCCCAAAGGAAGTAGATTTTAAGTCTACCGCGTCTACCGATTCCGCCACGTAAATAAATTATTATATTAAAAAAAATACTTTAAAAATTTTTAGAGTGGAATTGGATTCGAACCAATATTTAATTATTTTGCAAATAACCGTAATGCCATTATACTATCCAACTATTTTAAAGATTCGTGTACTTGGAATCGAACCAAGGACCATTGGCTTAAAAGGCCACTGCTCTACCAACTGAGCTATACAAAAAAAAAAAAAATAACCTTGGCTGGATTTGAACCAGCATTATATAACTTAGAAGGTTAATGTTTTTCCAATTAAACTACAAGATATAAAATTTTAAATTGATAAGGGTAGGATTTGAACCTACGACGTGTTCCCACAACAACTTTACAGGCTGTCGCCTTAAACCACTCGGCCACCTTTTTATGCATAATTATATATATATTATCATATATATATTTTAGAACTATTTTAATAATTTTCTTTTAATTTTTCAATCATTGTTTTTGATTAATAATTAAAATAAAAATCTTTAAATTTTAACAAATTATAAATTTTCAAAGTCTGCTGGAATTGTGTTTTAATTTAAAAATAT
>JAEUSE010000314.1 GCA_016788805.1 Candidatus Doudnabacteria bacterium | reverse complement strand
AAATGCTGTATCCGCTTTACCCGATTGTGCAGCAATATTACCGGCATATAAAAGTATAGCCAAGAAAAGTAATCGCAACAACCTCTTGATTTCAGAACTCATATATGTGTTTCAGCCTACTAATATAAATGATTTTTTGCTATTCGTGTGTTGTCTGAATTATATTTCTGGTCAAATTAAAGTGGATTCTATTCTTACTCAGGTAATCAATCACCATCCTTCGATCCGCCAGCCGGCGGACTCAGGGCGACGCTTGCCACTTGCCACTCTTTGACTATGCTCAGGGCAGCGCTTACAATTCGTCACTTGCCACTTGTCCCTTGCCACTTGTCACCCATCGGCTTCGCTCAGGGCGGCGCTTGCCACTTGTCACTTGCCACCCATCGGCTTCGCTCAGGGCGGCGCTTGTCACTTGCCACTTGTCACTTGCCACTTGCCACTTGTCACCCATCGACTTCGCTCAGGGCAGCGCTTGCCACTAATGTGCACTTACATTTTTTTACTTAAGCACACCCATCATCAAATCATCAAATCATCAAATTATCAAATCAATCGTAATTTATCCTTCACCTGAAGCATCACCTTCTGAACCATGTGTGGTTCCGTGACCTTTTCGATCGACATTGCCATCTGAATCCAATATAATTACCTCAACAATTATATTCTCAAGTACCGGGTCATAACCTGTTTCGGA
>JAEUSE010000313.1 GCA_016788805.1 Candidatus Doudnabacteria bacterium | reverse complement strand
TAGGAAAAGATATTCTGTTGCCCTCCAGATAAACAGTGTAAGCAGGTTTATCGATAATTAAACTACTCTCCAGATCACCTGAATCCACAGCTACTCTCCAATCAACACCATTGTCCCGTGTATTACGAGAATTTCCTGATGGGATTGCCTGATCTTCTTCTAAAATTACGATTTTGTTCACAAGCTATTTTCTGATGCATCAAAAATACTTCATCAGGTTTAACCCAAAATAGAATGAAAGTTAAATTGTGGTTAAATTTTAAAGTGAACAGTGAGCAGTGAAGAGTGATCAGTTAGCAGTATGCAGTATGCAGTTAGCAGTATGCAGTTAGCAGTTAGCAGTTAGCAGTTAGCAGTGAAGAGTGATCAGTTATCAGTGAAAAGTTATCAGTGAAAAGTTATCAGTGAAGAGTGAACTAATCTGGTAATTTGGAAATTTGGTGGTTTGATGATAGGTGTTTTTGAGTTAAAAGTCATGACTGCTAATAAGGGACAAGCGCTGCCCTCAGCGAAGCCCAACGGGTCAAGTTGCAAAAGTGCTTTTAGCTTGCTTTCAAGATTTCGTTTTTCATTAATGATATATTGAGTCTTCAGCTTACACAGTAGTATTTGGTCCCAGCAAGGAGTCATGAAGTATGCTTCAGTGACTCTGATGCGTGGTTGAAGATTGACTACCAAGAATTGAATAATGACATACTATGGGGAAAA
>JAEUSE010000312.1 GCA_016788805.1 Candidatus Doudnabacteria bacterium | reverse complement strand
CATGAGTCAACATACAAAAAATACCATACACAGTTAACGCACAAACAACAACCATATAACCATAACAAATGCTATTTTTTCATCAAAAATTTAATATTTAAAAAAATAATCTACTTTTGCCACGTGAGATTGTACAACTTAATCTCTCAAATCAATACAAAAAAATCCCAAATGGCAAAGAATTTAGTAATCGTTGAGTCACCTGCTAAAGCAAAAACTATCGAAAAATTTCTCGGTTCTGATTATCAAGTAGAATCGAGTTATGGTCACATCGCCGACTTACCTTCTAAAGAAATTGGAGTCGATGTTGCAAATGGTTTTAAACCCAAATACGAAGTTTCTGCTGATAAAAAAGCGTTGGTCACCAAATTAAAAGGATTAGCTAAAAATGCCGAAATGGTTTGGTTGGCTTCCGATGAAGACCGTGAAGGAGAAGCAATCTCTTGGCATCTTTCAGAAGAATTAAAATTAGATCCCAAAAAAACAAAACGCATTGTTTTTCACGAAATTACCAAAACGGCCATTCAAAAAGCGATTGAAAATCCGCGTGGAATTGATTATAATTTGGTTAATGCGCAACAAGCACGCCGCGTTTTAGATCGATTAGTGGGATATGAGTTGTCGCCTGTTTTATGGAAAAAAGTAAAAGGAGGTTTGTCAGCAGGAAGAGTACAGTCGGTTTCCGTTCGATTAATCGTGGAACGCGAAAGAGAAATTCAGAATTTCAATGCAGACGCATCGTATAGCAT
>JAEUSE010000311.1 GCA_016788805.1 Candidatus Doudnabacteria bacterium | reverse complement strand
AGCAGTTCCCGGGCCTGCAGGTCCAGGTACTCATCGGTCTTATAATAGAGATTTTCAAACCGCTGCGTCTCCACCTCCAACTCCAGCAGCGCCACCTCCTGCGCCATGCTGTCCAGCCGGATCTGCTCGCGGAAGTTGTCCTGGATAGCCTGGACGGCGCCGGCTACCAGCATGCCCACCAGGGCGATCAGAACCAGCCCGATCAGGCCGCTGAGGCTCAGGCGCTTTTTGATGTGGTCGGTGAGTGAGGCGTGCATGGTGTTAGTTTTTTCGTATGTCGTACAGAGGTACTTATCCCCTCCTATTGTATGCACACCGCTGTTAAATTACAATGTTCTGGTACGCCCGGCAAGACTCAGGCATGGGGCCATAGCTCAGTGGTTAGAGCAGTCGGCTCATAACCGATTGGTCGCTGGTTCAAGTCCAGCTGGCCCCACCATAATTATTCTTTCTCTTGCTTTTTATTATTTTTATTGTATTATACCTACAGTCGTTCGACATCCACCCCGCCCTTCAAGGAGGCAGCGCAGTGCAGCGCATCGTGTTCGACTCGTGGTACATCCCCCTGCTCGTTCTGGGCATGCTCGGCCTGTTCATCAGCGTCTGGCTCGGGTCAAGGCTCACCAAGAAGTACTCGCAGCTCCCCGCCTTCATCGTCTGTCTGGTGGTGGGACTGGTCTGCCTGGGCTTCGTGGGCTGGCGTATCGTGGAGGTCATCAGCTCGGTCGGCGCCGACAACGATCGCGCCC
>JAEUSE010000310.1 GCA_016788805.1 Candidatus Doudnabacteria bacterium | reverse complement strand
CCGCCCAAACCGAACCAGTGCCGGTGTACAGACCTTCAGCCTCCCGAACATACATGGGGATATCTTCGCTACCATTGATGCTGACGGTAAAGTCTTAGGTACTAGCATGACCGGACCTTTCGGTGAAGTCCTGCCCAATAAACCACAAGTCAACGGACAAACTACCTCAACACCATGGAACACCCTCAATGGTGCAAGCTTCCAATACGTCGGCCAACATGAGAAACTAAATGAAGTATCTCTAGCCATACAACCCATCCAAATGGGAGCCAGAGTGTACATTCCTGGTTTAGGTAGGTTCCTGAGTGTGGATCCTGTACAGGGCGGTACTGACAACAACTACGCCTACCCGTCTGACCCGGTTAATGATTTTGACCTAGATGGTAACTTCGGGTGGAAGAAGATAGCGAATCTTGCGAGTGTAGTTTCCATGGTGCCCGGCCCAATAGGCATGGTGGCAAGCGGCGTGGCGGCAGCGAGCTATGCAGCAGCAGGCGACTATAAATCCGCAGCGATGGCGGTAGCTGGTATAGGGCTAGCGGCCGTTGGTGCAGGTGCAGTAGTCGGCGCGGCCAAGATTGCAAAAAGCGCAAGTGCCGCAAGTATTGTTGCAAAAGGCGCAAGAGCCGAGAAAGCAGTAAAGGCTGCGGGGAGCGCTGGGAATTATAGTGTATATATTGGCAAAGAGAATGGAGTAACAAGATATGTTGGGATTACAAAACGCAACCCAATAGTCAGATTCGCGGAGCATGCCA
>JAEUSE010000030.1 GCA_016788805.1 Candidatus Doudnabacteria bacterium | reverse complement strand
AAAACTGGAGCATACGTCCTTTGTACAATTTGTTCTCGAGAAATATGTAATATGCAGAAGGAGCTTAGGAACTCTAAAAGCAAAAACTACTTCTGTAGTAAATCTTGCCAGACAACATGGAGAAACACTGTATATGTCGGCGAAAAGCACCATAGTTGGATAAATGGTATGAATGCATACAGACGTGTAATGAAGCGACATAAGATGGAGCCCGTTTGCGTCACTTGTAAAATAACAGACACACGGGTACTCATAGTCCACCACTTAGACCACGATAGGACAAACAATACTATCTCAAACTTAAGATGGCTTTGTCGAAATTGCCACTACTTAATACATGAGGGAAAAACATTCTAGTGCCGAAAAAATCCTTGTTTCGATACACCCATTCAATGTTTTGGGTAAAACCAATGGATTGACTCCCCTGTTCGGTTTAGCTATAATATCTCAGTAATTACATATCGTTTACTACCTGACATCCACCTGCGCTTAAGCTACGGCGGACAGGCAGCGGAACAATATTATATACGAATAGCAAATGTTTGACACAGCAAACATCTCGTCTTCTCCTACCCAATCTGTGTAGGACTTTTTTAAAAAAATATATGGTGCTTATGGTGTAGTGGTAACACGACTCTCTGTGGCAGAGTAATCACGGGTTCGATCCCCGTTAGGCACCCCATACAAAACAACCCTTTTATAAGGGTTGTTTTGTATTGACCCAAGACAGGAATTGAACCAAATCTATTTCAGCCGACCGAAGGTGCTAAAAATATTTGTAATTTCTGCCTGCTCATTTTCGTCCACATAGGACAGGGCATATAGCTCGTTGCTAGACAGAGGTCTAAACACTACTGGAATATCAGGACGCATCTTAACAATAAATTCGTGCACCTCTAAAATCTTTGCCTGGGAGGGAGAGCCGACCTCTCGCCATATATCGTACTTTTTACCATCTTTTACGGCGACTATAAGATGTGGCTTAAAATAGGGCCTTTCTTTTCCATTATATATGGTTGCATATACCTCGACCCTCGTTACCTCATCCCACGAATAACTTGTGCTTGAAGCAATGGGTGATGTCTTTATTACAATTTTTTCTTCGCTTAATTTAATAAATGTATTTAGGAAGAAAGTACTTAGCAATAAAAGCAGCGTCCATGTTATCAATAAAGCTTTGCAGTTGTAACTCCGTGCCCTACCCCCTCCTTCAGCAAAAGCACCATCAAACCCTGGGAAAAGTATTGTTGTAACCTTTCTTAAAAATCCCACCGAAACAACAATCCCTGTACCCACAGGCACTAGGTTCTCTTTCTTTTTATAATAGGAGCCAAAAATTGAGTATAAATAGTAGCGGAAACGAGGAAATGGTATTGGGAGTACGTCAAGAACCACGCCTGCAGACACAAACATGGCCGCAAGGGATATAAAAAGTAAACCAAACAATGCGTGAGGAAGCGGCGCATGTAGTACGCTTTGCGTACTAGAATACAACCAATTGAAAATTAGAGTGTCCGACTTAAATATTGCCAATGGCAACCCAACGAACACAACAATCAGGACCACAGTCCATATTAATAATCCGATTGTGTATTCTCTGGGTACTGATTTACTTTTCCGCGCATCTTCTATATGACGTTGCTCGACAGAAGTAATCTGCCGCAGCTTTATTCGATACAAGAGTCCAATAAGAGTAAAACCAACCATCCATAATAGACCTAAATGCAATATATTCATGCGGGAAGATGTTGAAATAATATTTAGTATCTACGCTGATTATACCAAACAATATGGCTATTGTTTATTCGTCGATTACTTACCGAAAGAGCTTGAATCAATGATAGCTTCTCCTTTACTCCACTCATATATTCCCTATCTAGTAGCGGAGTTATAATATCGTTCAGTGTCTGACCCCATACAAAACACACTAGTTTGGACTAGTGTGTTTTGTTATGCTTAGGGCATGAAAACGGGCAATCACAAATTTACTATAGTAACCTACAATATTTTGGACGGGAGGAACGCCGAAAAAATAATTCAAAATATTCTCGGGCTTATTCAAAACGGGGCATCGGTTATATGCCTACAAGAAGTTCGGCAGGTGTATCGCAACATTGAATTTACCAAGCTTTTGGCAGCCCGCCTACCTGCACACTTTAATGCGCACTATTACCTGGAAGGTGACGCTCGTTGGTTTGACTATGGCCTAGGCATGTTGTGGGACACCACGGTTTTTTCTTCTGCAGCCTTTCATCAACTCCCCCTACCCGAACAAAGCAGTCTCACGTTTTGGGACAAAATGTTTTATTGGGTGTTGGGGCTGGAACCAAAAATTATTAAACGTGGCGCGCTAATTGGCACATTTATTTTTGGCCAAACAAGCATTCGCATTACCAACCTGCACTTAGACTTCCAAGGCGGCAATGCCCACCGAGCAAACCAACTCAAGTCACTTACAAACTATCTTACCTCAACAGCACCTGAGGAGTATGAAGTTGTTTGCGGGGACTTTAATACTCTAGGTGTGTTTAACAAAAAAGAAAAAATCTTCTTACTAGAAAAACAGTTGGGAAATGTGTTTCAGAACGTCTTACGCCAGCCATACACCAGCGCGATAGTACAGCAACTCGATTATATCTTCGTTAAAAACTTAACGGTACACAAAGCGAGCGTATTAAAACTCCGGGGTTCTGACCACTATCCCCTCCGGGCAAACATAGGAACCTGAGAATAGCTTATGCGGTACATGCATTGCCCATGGTCCGCTATATCCCCTTCCGTATAAAACGTGTACACTGTAAAGACAGAGCTTGGGAGCATGTAGCTTTCTAAGACATAAATACTCTGCATTAGTTTACAATATACTTACATATGGCAGACTTTAAGAAATCAGGTGGGTTTGGCGGACATAAAGGCCGAGGCGGCTTTGGAGACAAACGCGGCGGTGGCAGGCCAAACTTTGGCGGCAGACCTGGGTTTGGCGGAGGTCGGGACGACCGCCGTTCAGAAATGTTTACCGCTACCTGCAGCGACTGCGGCAACCAGTGCCAAGTCCCTTTTCGGCCGAACGGCAGCAAACCGGTCTACTGCGATAACTGCTTTAGCGCCAAGCGGGATGGGTACTCCAACGACTTTGCCGGCGGCGCACCCAAACACCGTTCTCAACAACCTGATACTTTTTCTTTTGGCGCGCCCGCGCCGAAACATACGCCGGCCCAATCTACGACTACAACTCCCAGCGACAAACGTTTAGATGAACTTAAAAAACAGGTAGACGCCCTGAGCGCGAAAATAGATAAGCTGTTACACATAGCTCAAAATGGCCCGCAATCGAAATTACCCGGCCCGGCCGCAGCACCTCAAATTTCCAAATCCGCCCAAAGCTCTGCCATAACTCCTCCGGCTGTGGTGAAAGCAGCGGTCAAAAAGCCGGCCACGCCTACTCCCAAAAAAGTAGTCGCCAAGGCTACGGCCAAGAAAAAGACTGCGGGGAAAAAGAAATAGCCCTCCGACTCGACTCCTACATTACTTTTGGATTATTTATTTTTGAAAATTGTCGAACTTACAAAGATATTTAAGTTATTACTTTTACCATTAAACACACAACACTATGACTGGCGTAATTGATAAAATGATGGGCGACGGTAAAAGGTTCGGCTTCATCAAACCAGACGGCGAAGAAAAGAATATTTTCTTTCACGAAGACAAAATGGTTGATAAAACCGCTTTTGACACCTTAAAAGCCGGCGACAAAGTCTCTTTTGAGACCGAACAGGACAACCAAGGTCGCACCAACGCGATAAACGTAGCGGTTGTATAACCACTGCCTAAAAACACCCCGAGTGCATACTCGGGGGTTTTTAGGTATATTCACTTTACCTGCTGCCTACGCAACACATAAACTTACGTGCCAAAAATACAATCCTAAGCCTGCTAGCTCAGTCAACAGCGTATATTTCTACACCAAGAGCGAAGCTACTATTGTTCAGTGTCCAGCCCACACAAAAACCATCTTACTTAAGATGGTTTTTAAATTTTTTGACTTCTAGCCCCTCTCGTGAGAAAATAAGACCTACTATGAACAAATCTGCAAAACAAGCACTCCGACTCTATATTACCGGCTTTACCATGGGCACCGCAGACCTTATACCGGGCGTCTCCGGGGGCACGGTCGCCTTTGTGTCGGGCATTTACGAGGAATTATTAACGACAATAAAAACTGTTACCGGCACCACGCTAAAGCTGCTCCTCCGGTTACAAATCCGCGAAGCTGTTCGCTCCGTCCCCTGGCGCTTTGCCCTACCGCTCGGCCTCGGGCTCGCAAGCGCGCTCTTTTCTTTGGCTCAGGCACTCACCTACCTACTCGCCAACCATCCCACCCTGCTCTGGGCATTCTTTTTCGGACTCGTAGGTGCCTCTACCTACGTTGTGGCAAAACGCGTAGTAAAATGGGATTGGCAAGATTACACGGCCTTCGTGCTTGCCGCCCTCGGCGCATATATTTTGGTGGGCGAAGGCACCGTTCAAATTGGCCACAGCCCCCTTATTACATTTATCAGCGGAGCAATTGCAATTTGCGCCATGATTTTACCGGGTATTTCCGGTTCGTTTATTCTGGTACTGCTAGGCCAGTACCACTACGTTCTGCAGTCGGTTGTGGAGCGCGACCTGCCCACTCTGGCCCTTTTTACTTTAGGTACGTTGGTCGGAATTTCTATTTTTTCCCGCTTTCTGTCTTGGCTCTTTAAAAAGCACCACGACATCAGCGTCGCAGCTCTATCCGGCTTCATGCTCGGCTCTCTGAGAAAGATTTGGCCGTTTCCCCATAACGACCTAGCCTCTTTTGGCAATGTATGGGTATGGCTCCTATTGGTTCTAGGCGTCGCGCTAGTGCTCATCCTTACAAGGTACCACGCCCTCAAAGAGCAAACCGGGGACTTGCCCAGCCAGTCCTTTAAAAGAGAGCACGCCCAAGCCCTCAAAGACCAGAAATAATTCCCGATCCCCGGACGAGCCAGCTACAAAACAGCGGCACACTCGACTCATACGAGCATATGCACTGCCAAACGTCACGTCGTAAGCGGATATCTTTTGGCAAGATTGTGTTCACAAAATAAGTTCGTATTTAAGACATAATACGAAAGTATTCATGCCGCATGAGGTGACCACCCAATACCTCTCCAAATACCACGTATGGATTTAACCCCTGTAGCTGGGACGCGTGGCAACGCAGAAGGCCGACTTTGAACTCCACGTCCACAGACACAACCACGCTCGGTTCCGGTGCCTCCACACCCGCCCTGTATACACCAAGCTTACGCTTAGCCTGCAACAACCGCATAAGCTCAACACGGTGCGGGTGAGGCGGAAGGGTAAACGCCACATAAGGCAAACTTCGAGCGTGCGCAACGGAAAAAGCAGCAGTGTACGCTGCGACATGATCCGCATGACCTGTATAGCCGTCAGGCCCGTAACCTAAAATAATATCTGGGCTATACTCGAAGACGACTCGCTCAATCTGGGCAGTAAAAGCTTCTACGGATTCCATGAGAGCCCCGTCCGGATAACCGCCAACATATATCTTACTTATGCCAACCGCGTTGGCTGCGGCACAAAGCTCGGCATAACGGATTTGTTTTAGCTCTTCTGCGGGACATTCGTAAGGTAAATAAGAACGGCCGCGCTCACCCAACGTGCCGCACAACAGTCTTACCTCTCCCCCGCTTTCCACAACCTGGCGAAGCGTACCGGCAAAGTAAGCTTCATCGTCCGGGTGAGCCGTCACTACTAATACTTTTTTTTCTAAAAACGGATTCTCTGTAATCATATACGCAATAATTGGCAATAAAAAAACCGCACAAGCGGCAGGTTACTTCGTGTGTCCGATATACACTACCGACAACAAAGCACGCCGCATTTCTGTGGGTTACAACACACTATAACCGATGCAATAAACGTTCGAAGCTGCATAATTTAATTTATTATATCACTTTACGGGTAAACTCACAAGTTTAATTTTTGTACTATATCGGCTAGTATTACTACATGAAGTTACTCATAACCGGCGGAGCGGGCTTCATCGGCTCCAACTTTGCCCGCTACTGGACTACCCAACACCCGGAGGACACGGTGGTTATTTTGGATAAACTGACCTATGCCGGCAATCTACAAAACATTGCCGATATTGCCACACGCGTAACCTTTGTGCAGGGTGACATATGCGACACCGAGACCGTGCGACAGGCCATGTCCGGTTGTAGCACCGTAGTGCATTTTGCGGCCGAGAGCCACGTAGACCGGTCTATAGCCAACCCGGATGTATTTATTCAGACTAATGTGCTAGGTACTCACACACTCCTCCGCGTGGCTCGGGAATTAGACATAGCGCGCTTTCACCATGTGTCCACCGACGAAGTGTTAGGCCAACTCCCCCTGGAAACCAATGAACGCTGGGATGAAAACTCACCCTACAACCCCCGCAGCCCCTACTCCGCCAGCAAAGCCGCAAGCGACCACTTAGTGCGGGCCTACCATACTACCTACGGACTACCTATTACTATTAGTAACTGCGCCAACAACTACGGACCGTACTTGTATCCGGAAAAACTCCTTTCACTTGCCATTACCAACTTACTCGAAGGAAAAAAAGTTCCCATCTATGGCGCTGGCGACCAGGTACGTGAATGGTTGTATGTAGAGGACCACTGCCGCGGGATTGAAGCCATACTCCAAAAAGGAACGGCGGGCGAAACTTATTTTATTGGCCCGGGCGAACAGCGAGTTACCAATTTAGAGCTCATACAGAAGGTTTTAGGCATGATGGGCAAAAACGAAAACAGTTTGGAATTTGTCGCAGATCGGCCCGGCCACGACCAACGCTATGCCTTATCTATAGCCAAGATTGAACGAGAGCTTGGCTGGCACCCCACGGTAGCGCTAGACGACGGACTCCAAAGAATGATTGACTGGTACAGCACGAACGATATCTGGTGGAAGCCCATTAAGTCCGGCGACTATAAAAAATATTACGCACAACAATATGGAACCCGCGGCTAGAATCATGAATCAAGAATCAAGAATTATGGCAAATTTACCCACAACAGAAATAACCGCCCACACAACGGACATACCAGGATTGCTTGTCTTCTCGGTAAGCCTCATGGGAGACGAGCGTGGCTGGTTGCAGGAAAAATTCCAAAAACAAAAACTTGTAGCGGCTAGTTTACCGGAAAACTTTTCTCCTGTCCAACACAGTCTTTCCTACAACCAAAAAGTAGGGGTTACACGTGGCTTACATGCAGAACCCTGGCGCAAGTATGTGGGCGTTATTACCGGAAAAGTCTTTGGTGCCTATGTAGACCTGCGGGAAGGGCCGGCGTTTGGCAAAACTGCTTTCGTCACTATCGACCAAACAACTACAGTATTTATACCGAAAGGGGTAGCTAACTCTTTTCAAAGCATTGAACCAGAAACATATTACTCCTACTTAGTAGACGACTATTGGAGTCAAGAGCGTATGCCGGAATATAAATTTGTAAACTTGGAAGATCCGACTCTGGCCATTCCATGGCCCGTGCAGCTGAGTGAAGCAATAATATCCGACCGTGATCGAAACCACCCCCTGCTTTCATCTATAACTCCATTTACGAATGTATAATCCAGAAGAAATTTTAATAATCGGCAAAACCGGTCAGTTGGCGCAAAGCTTACGCGAGCTCATGCCTGGCGCCCATTCTGTAGGTAGACCAGAATTCAATGTAGCGGATGCAAGCACCCATGCACATATCCCTTGGAGCAAATATAAGATAATTATTAACGCGAGTGCCTATACCGCGGTAGACGCCGCAGAAACACCAGACGGCAGAAAAGAAGCCTGGGGCGTCAATGCAGCTGGGGTGCGAAACCTGTGTATGCATGCACTGCAATACAACGCTGCACTCATACACGTATCTACGGACTATGTGTTTGACGGACTCACCCCTAACCACTCGGAAACAGAAGCCGTTGCGCCACTAAATGTCTACGGACAGAGCAAAGCGGCCGGAGAACTCGCTGTCTCCTTACTTCCTAAACACTACATAATAAGAACCCAATGGCTCATTGGAGCAGGTAAAAATTTTGTGAGGACTATGTATGATCTGGGCAAAAAAGGTGTTTCGCCGTCCGTTGTAAATGACCAGTTTGGCCGCCTCACATTTACGAACTCGCTCGCCGATTTCGTAGCGTACCTACTCGAGCATGGACATGCGTACGGCACCTATCATTTTAGCAACACCGGCGCAGTAGCTTCATGGGCGGATATAGCCGCAGAAGTGTTCAAAATTGCAAACTTTGAATCTCACGTCATCCCGGTGACAACCGAAGAATTTAAAAAGGACAGGTCACCTTTTGCAGAACGACCAAGTCACTGCGACTTTAACCTCACCAAAATGATGAACACGGGTTTCACAACTCGCGACTGGCAAACTAAACTAAAAATATATTTAGATAGT
>JAEUSE010000309.1 GCA_016788805.1 Candidatus Doudnabacteria bacterium | reverse complement strand
TGCCTTGACATGCAATACCGAAGAAGGACGTGAAGAGCTGCGAAAAGCTCCGGGGAACAGCTACATATGTATTGATCCGGAGATGTCCGAATGGGGAAACCCGGTTAGAGTAATGTCTAATCACACCTGCCTGAATATATAGGGTAGGGAGTAGGTAACCGCCTGAACTGAAACATCTTAGTAGGGCGAGGAAGAGAAAGTAAACAACGATTCCGGTAGTAGTGGCGAGCGAATCCGGAACAGCCCAAACCTTAATGACTCTAGGTATGTGATAAAACTATGAAAATCGCGATGTTCTTAAAGGAAAAAGAGCAGCTCGAGCAAATGTATCCCATTTGCCTAGCGCGATGAGAAAAAACGTAGTTTTGTCTCATATCTAGTAAGTTGCTAGACGAATGTTTTTAAGGGGTCGTGACACAGAAATAACCTTTTGTAGGACGACCGACCAGTTCGGTCGGTTGACTACAAAAGGAAGAAGATGCTAGCACCAATCTTCATAAAGTCAGAAAATCGTAATGCGAGCAGAAGCAGTTGGAAAGCTGCGCCATAGACGGTGATAGCCCGGTACGCCAAGCGTTACGAACTTTATCATTTCTGTTACTGTAGTGAGACCAAGCCCGAAGGGCTTATTGTTCAAATCGAAGATTTTGTCGAATTTACTTCGAGAAAGTTTTTTCAGCTTTAGGAAAAAGAGCAGAGAGCGAAGCGAACGATGAGAAAAACCTTTAGGTTTTGTCTCATTACAGGTTGTCGAGTAGGTCGGGACACGTGAAACC
>JAEUSE010000308.1 GCA_016788805.1 Candidatus Doudnabacteria bacterium | reverse complement strand
GGCATGGGAAAAAGCTTTTATTAATGCCTCTAACTTAAAAGGAAAATCCGGCAAATTGTTGGTATATGATATGCATGGGAAAGTAGTTCATTCGGAACCGCTCAGGATACTGAATGGGTACTATACAAGGGATTTGTCGATGATAGGTTATGCTAAAGGGATGTATTTGATTACGATTCAAACAGAAAAAGAACGACTGACCAAGAAGGTGATGGTGGAATGATTTTTTTATTATTCTATGAGTACAGGTTCTTATAGAAGGTTTTTGCTTAAAAATTGGCGCTGCCTTAAAATGTGTTAATGTGCTGGTGTGCTGATTTGCTAATTGTTGTTCCTCAGTAAAAAGATGTGACTGCACATGAGTTTCAAGTGACAAGTGACAAGTGGCAAGTGACAAGTGACAAGTGACAAGTGGGGTGTGTGGGTAATAAAGATGTAACTGCATTTAAATGTGCTGATTTGCTAGTGTGCTTATTTATTGTTTCAGAGTAATAAAAGTGTGACTGCAATCGATTTGGTGATTCTTCCCTTGAGCGCAGTCGGAGGGTTGAAAGCGCTGCCCTGAGCTACGTCGAATTGACGCTTCCCTCAGCCTAGTCGAGGGATGCCCATGAGTCCGGCGGCTGGCAGATGTTCAAGTCTGCTTCAACGGCTCTTTTTCAAGGTGATCAATCAGTCTGCCATCAATATATTTCTGGTTATAGAAGGTTTTTAATTTTTATGTGATTGATGGAAATTTTTTACCCTGGATTGTCGTGACTTACAGCTTGAAAATGGGACTATTTTGGAA
>JAEUSE010000307.1 GCA_016788805.1 Candidatus Doudnabacteria bacterium | reverse complement strand
CCGGCAAAACCGCCGCTTTTTTGCTTCCCGTTTTACACCGCATCACCGAGACACCGCCCACAGGCATTGATACGCTCATCATTGTGCCCACCCGCGAACTCGCCATGCAGATAGACCAGCAGCTCGAAGGGTTTTCCTACTTCACGCCCGTCAGTGCGGTGGCCATTTACGGCGGTCGCGACGGTCATTCGATGGAGTTGGAGCGCAATGCGCTCAAAAAAGGAGCGCCCATTGTGATTGCCACGCCCGGCCGCTTCATTGCCCACCTCGATCTGGGCTACGTCAACCTCTCTACGGTGCGGCACCTTATTCTGGATGAAGCTGATCGCATGTTGGACATGGGCTTTGCGCCCGACATCAACAAGATCACAAGCCAGGTGCCGCGTTCCCGCCAAACGCTCATGTTTTCTGCCACCATGCCGCCGCAGATTCGCAAGTTTGTCAAAGACCTGATGCGCAATCCGCTCGAAATCACCATTGCAGTTTCCCGGCCTGCCGAAAAAATACGCCAGTTGGCCTTCGAGGTGGAAGACGAGGCCAAATACCCATTGGTGGAACGCCTGCTCGCAGAGCGCGAAAACTTGGAGCGCGTCATCATTTTTGCAGGTTCCAAAATCAAAGTACGCGAAGTCGCACAGCGCCTCTCCAAACGGGGCATGAAAGTAGCGGCCATCCACTCAGACCTCGAACAGGCCGAGCGCGAAGAACGGCTCCTCGCTTTTCGCAACGGTTCGCTGCCTGTTGTAGTAGCCACCGACGTACTCTCCAGAGGTATAGATGTGAAGGGCATAGATAT
>JAEUSE010000306.1 GCA_016788805.1 Candidatus Doudnabacteria bacterium | reverse complement strand
GCCGTCAGTTGCTGCTGCAATCACTGACCAAAACAAAACTACAAAATTTCTTTGAAAGATAAACTTGTAATCACCTGATTATGTTCCACGGAGACGAAAACAGCAAGCGCAAGCCCAGCAATTGCGGTAAGCCGTTGTTACCAGCTGGCGTTTTATTGTTAAAAGTTGAATAAAATTAACTATTCATCATCTTCCTTTTGATAACCTTCGTAATAATATGACTGCTCTATTCCTTTAAAAATAACTTCACGATTATTAATTTCGTCAGTTAAATTTTGACTTAATAAAGTTCTTAATTCTAAATCATTTATTGGACTTCTTTCCATAGCTTGTAAATAAAGTGATTTGTCTACAAACTGCCAATTCACCAATTTTTTTAGCTTAGATTTTAGAATCATATCAAGCCATATTCTCATTGTTCGGCCATTACCTTCCATAAATGGATGAGCAATATTCATTTCAACATACTTAGAAATGATTTCTTCAAAACTATTTTCAGGCATTTGTTCAATTTTTACTAAAATTTCATTTAAGTATAAAGCATTAGCAAATCTAAAACCGCCTTTTGATATGTTAACTGTACGAACCTTTCCTGCAAAATCATATAATCCATCAAACAAATAATGATGTATTTGTAATAACCCTTTTGTTGTACCGACTTCGATTTTGTCAATATCATTTGATTCGAATAGGCGAAAGGCATTTTCTATACTTTTTCCATCAATATTTTTCATAACAAATTAACTGATTATACTTTGTCAAAAATACTTCAAAAATTTGTTATTTGATTAAAAATTTGGTCACTTTTTTGAACTAAAAGTTTATAGTTTCTCTGCTGCTATACGCTTGCTGCTAAC
>JAEUSE010000305.1 GCA_016788805.1 Candidatus Doudnabacteria bacterium | reverse complement strand
AATTGGGCGTCGACGGGTTCGTTTTTGGTATCCTGAATCCCGACGGCACGCTGGACAAGGCCCGCTGCAAGGAACTCATCGACAAAGCCAGGCCGCTGAGGTGCACCTGTCATCGCGCCTTTGACATGACCCGCGACCCGTTCCAGGCCCTCGAAGACTGCATCGAAGTGGGCTTCGAACGGATCCTCACCGCCGGCCAGCGACCCAAAGCCCTCGAAGGGGCAGGGCTGATCAAACAGCTGATCGAAAAAGCCGGTGACCGGATCAAGATCATGCCGGGCTCGGGTGTCAATGAACAAACGGTTCAACAGATTGTCTCGATTACTGGTGCCCGGGAAATTCACTTCTCGTCCACCGCGCAGCGAGAAAGCCCAATGGCGTTTCGCAACGAAGCGATCGCGGCGATGGGCGAGCAGGGGAGTTCGGAGTTTCTGCTGCGTACAGTTGACGTGGAGAGGGTGAAGAAGATGAGGGGGTTGGCTGAGGCAGTAAGTAGTAAGTAGTAAGTAGTAAGTAGTGAGTGGTAGGTGGTAAGAAGTAAGAAATGATTTGAGGTTGACTCAGCTGCAAAATCCGTCTGACTTATTGATCATTGTATTAATCATCCTGCTAAGCGTTTGGTATCTCCCCGTAAGATCCTCAGCTGTTTCAGTAGAAATATAGCGGCAGTTGACTGTTGTTTCTGTCCAATGTTGGGTTTCAAAAATCTCACCATCGGCATCTGTCAATTTGCTCACGAAGTGTTTTGGGTACCTTGTTTTTCCCCAAGCTTCGGCGATTTGCGCGCCTACTGAGCGTGAAGATCTTCGTACCTGGTCGGTGAGAGAGTAGCGTTCCTCTTTTGGAAACCTGAGAGACAGTTCAAAGAGGTTCTGC
>JAEUSE010000304.1 GCA_016788805.1 Candidatus Doudnabacteria bacterium | reverse complement strand
GGCTTTCCCATTGGCCACATTTTCGGCAAACGATTTGGAGGTGTCAGGTAAAACCGATGGATTCCAAGCCGAAACCAACATACGTCGACTGTTTGGATTTTTCTTTAATGTTTCTATCAATTCAGTGATTTGGTCGATTTCTTCGCTGTTCCAATTGCGCCATTGGTGACCGTAAACTGGACCTAAATCGCCATTTTCGTCGGCCCATTCATCCCAAATTTTTACGCCATTTTCTTTTAGATATCCAATATTAGTATCGCCTTTTAAGAACCAAAGCAATTCGTAAATAATTGATTTTAGGTGTAATTTTTTGGTGGTCACCATTGGAAATCCTTCAGCTAAATCAAACCGCATTTGGTAACCGAAAACACTTTTGGTTCCAGTTCCTGTGCGATCGCCTTTTTGGGTTCCGTTTTCTAAAACATGCTTAACTAAATCGTGGTATTGTTTCATTTTTTTAGCTTTTAGCTTTTAGCTTTTAGCTTTTAGCGATAAATTGATGGCTAATAGCTGATAGCTAATTACTATTTATGATTCTCTCTTCGAAATTTCATCTCTTATTCGAGCTGCTTTTTCATAATCTTCATCTTGAACAGCGCTTTCTAATAAATCGTGTAATTCAGAAAGGCTTAGTTTGGTGTAGGTGTTTTCTGGATTGGTTTCTTCACTGTCTAAACCAAAAGTTTCCGGAGTTGAAAGCACGCCTTCATCATCTGGATTTTGGTTTTCTTCTGAAGGATTGTTCAAATAAATTCCCGCCTTATCTAGAATGTTTTTATAGGTAAAAATGGGAGCGTTGAAGCGCAAGGCCAAAGCAATAGCATCGGAAGTTCGCGCATCAATAATTTCTTCAATTTTATCTCTTTCACAAATAATACTTGAGTAGAAA
>JAEUSE010000303.1 GCA_016788805.1 Candidatus Doudnabacteria bacterium | reverse complement strand
AATCGCTCCTAACTTACTACCATCGGGACGTGAATCGAAATAATTGTCAGAAACAGTCTCAGAAGTTTTTTGAGCCATTCCTTTTATAATGACTTGTCGTTCCATGCTGTGCCAGAAGAATGACAAACATACATTGGGGTTATTTTGAATGGCAATTCCTTTTTCGGAATCGTAGTTGGTGAAAAAGATAAAACCTTCTTCGTTAAATTTTTTAAGTAAAACCACTCTCGATTTTGGAAAACCATCCAAGCCAATGGTAGCAACTGTCATTGCATTGACCTCTTCCACTCCGCCTAAATCTTCCGTTTCATGAAACCATCTGTTGAATAAATTGATTGGGTCTTCAGGAATATTACTTTCAAGAAGTTCACTTTTTTCGTAGGACTTGCGGTAGTTACTAAGATCTTTCATATTTGGATAACTGTTTTTTCTATATTTTTACTTTATGGATATTAGCTTTTAGCAGTTAGCTTTTAGCTTTTAGCTTTTAGCTTTTAGCTGTTAGCTAATGGCTAAATACTGATAGCTGATACCAAGTAACAAAGTTCGGGAAGTTTTAGGAAAGTTTTTAAGAAATACCATGGTTTTTATTCTAGCCCCGATAGAGGCAAATATCCTGTCATTGCTTATCGATGAACCTCAATCTTCAGATTGCTTAGTTTCTCGCAATGACAGATATGGCCGAAAGCGGGAAGAATGCTGAACGAAACTACAACTTAACTGCTTCAAAAAAAATTAATCCATTTCGAATTCTTTTCCGTCTTCGGCTAAAAATACATTCTCGAAAATGGTTTTGGCTTCGTGTTGAAAAAATTCAGTATTACTATAGCGAGTGGAAAAATGTCCTAAAATTAGGTTTTTGACCTTTGCCTTTTGAGCAATAGTTGCGGCTTGTTTGGCTGTGC
>JAEUSE010000302.1:582-939 GCA_016788805.1 Candidatus Doudnabacteria bacterium | reverse complement strand
GCTGTCGGTCGGCGCTCCGTGGATCATCGCCGCCATGCTGGCGGTGGCGGTCACGACGGAGGCGATGCTGGCGGTCCTCGTCCCCAACCAGAAGACCGCCGACAGGAGTGAACGGGTCGCCGGACACGTGTGACAAACCGCTGCGGCGGGGGATTGAGTGTACGGTCACTGACCGTCGGCCCTTCGGGCCCTCGTCCTCCGCCCAGCGGTGTTCCATTTTCAGACTATCGTTGCGACGCGCAGAGCGGCGGACAGCATTGCAAAAACAGATGAAGTTCTATACAATAACGTGGAACTTGTCGTGAGACATTTTGATAGCCATTCCATACGATCATGGGGCGTTAGCTCAGTTGGCTA
>JAEUSE010000302.1:0-572 GCA_016788805.1 Candidatus Doudnabacteria bacterium | reverse complement strand
TTGCAAGCAGGGGGTCCAGGGTTCGAGTCCCTGACGCTCCACCATATGTGAGCCTGTACGTATGGGGCTATAGCTCAGTTGGTTAGAGCGCGTCACTGATAATGACGAGGTCTCTGGTTCAAGTCCAGATAGCCCCACCATGCAGCACTTCACAGGGAACTTAGGCGACCGTCCGGTCGTTTTTTGTTTGTCAACGATTTTTATACAACATGCTTATGCTATAGTAATTTTATGTATAAGCGCCGCAATGGTTTTACAATCGTAGAACTTCTTATCGTCATAGTAGTGATTGGCATTCTGGCCGCCATCGCTCTCAATTCGTACGCTGGCATTCAGCGTAACGCCCGCAACCAACAGAATGTCTCGTTGGCCCAGGCGTGGCACAAGGCCTTGCTGGCCTATGCGGTGGCCAACGGCAACGCATACCCCTCAGAGATGGCTGGCGGCACCGAAGTATACTTCTGTCTCGGCAGCTATCCCGATGTCGACTCCAACGGCACGGGGGATTGCCAGGTAGCAGCAAACGGCACCACGTCGTTGGCCAGCACCATCCCCAGCTTCAATACCAAGAT
>JAEUSE010000301.1 GCA_016788805.1 Candidatus Doudnabacteria bacterium | reverse complement strand
TGATTACTCTTAAGCGAACCACATCCGATAATCCCGACTTCGAAAAATTAGTCGTACAACTCGATGCCTATCTTCGGGTTTTGGATGGTGACGACCACGAATTTTATGCGCAATTCAACAAATCGAGTGCATTGAAAAACGCCTTAATTGCTTATGAAAATGAAACTCCAATCGGAATTGGCGCTTACAAAGAATTTGAAAATGCGGCCGAAATGAAACGCATGTATGTCCTACCCGAGCACCGCGGAAAAGGAATTGCTACACTAATCTTGACCGAACTAGAAACTTGGGCCAAAGAAGAAGGTTACGCGGTAAGCCTTTTAGAAACTGGACACTTACAAACCGATGCTGTTGCACTTTACACCAAAATGGGTTATCAAAGAATAGACAACTTCGGGCAGTACATTGGTGTGGAAAATAGCGTTTGCATGAAAAAAATACTAAAATAACCTATCTTTACCACCTAATTTTACAGCTAAAAGCTAAAAGCTAAAAGCTAAAAGCTAAAAGCTGAAATCTGAAATCACCATGATGAACTGGGAACAACTCTTATCACTCAAACGCCAAGGCGACAAAGGCAAACGACTGCGCATCGAGCAAGACGACACCCGTTTAGGCTTTGAAGTCGATTACGATCGCATCATTTTTTCGTCGGCGTTTCGCAGCTTGCAAGACAAAACCCAAGTCATTCCTTTATCCAAAACCGATTTCGTTCACACGCGACTCACTCACAGTTTAGAAGTTTCAGTAGTTGGGCGTTCCATAGGTCGTTTGGTGGGAAAAAAAATCATCGAAAAGTACCCGCATTTACAAGAAGTTCACGGGTATCAAGCCAACGACTTTGGTGCAATTGTAGCAGCAGCATCTTTAGCGCATGACATCGGAAATCCGCCGTTTGGACACTCAGGTGAAAAAGCAATTGGCGAATATTTCTCAATCGGAAAAGGATCCAAATTCAAAGACCAACTCACACCCAAACAATG
>JAEUSE010000300.1 GCA_016788805.1 Candidatus Doudnabacteria bacterium | reverse complement strand
AATATGAAAAAAATAGTATTGGCATCGGCATCGTTACTGTGTTTGTGCATTGGGGTGAAGGCGCAGAACTATCCCCATTATACACAGTACATTATTAATAACTATGTGTTGAACCCGGCGCTTACCGGAATTGAAAATTATACCGATGTAAAAGTGAGCCACCGGCACCAGTGGGTAGGGTTTAACGGGAATCCCCGGGCTACCTATATTACCCTGCATAGCCCTATTGGCAAAAAAGATTACCGAACCGATAACATCACTTCGTTCCGGGTGCCGGGTGAAAACCCCCGTGGCCGCAGTTACTGGGAACAATATACCGCAGCCGACCCGCACCATGGTGTGGGCCTTACCCTGCAGAATATGAAGGCCGGGTTCTTCAATTTTTCCAAAGCCAAGGCCACGTATGCCTATCATTTGGGCATAGCCCCAAAAGTATCGTTATCGGCAGGCGTTGCGGCAGGTATTTCTATGGTGAATATAGATAAGGAAGCGGTAAAATTCAATAACCCGGCCGACCCCACACTCGGTAACTCGAGCAGTGAACTGAACAAACTGAAACCCGAACTCGACCTTGGGGTTTGGCTGTACAGCGACCGGTATTACGTGGGGGTATCGGCCATGCAATTGCTGCCGCAGAAATTCAAGTTCAGCGATAACAGCGGCAATTATGGCGACCGCTTAAAACCCCACTTCTTTGCCAGCGCCGGTTACCGCATGTTCCTGAACGACGATATTTCCTTACTGCCTTCTGTTATGGCCAAATATGTGCCCAACACGCCCACTTCGCAGTTCGATGTAAATGTAAAGGCACAGTATCAGGACCTTTTATGGCTGGGAACCAGTTACCGGTTCAAATACGGGTATGCGGCCATGGCAGGTTTAAATGTGTCGAACACCTTTAATATCGGCTATTCGTACGATTACAGCACCACGCGCTTGAATAATTTCAGCCGGGGCACACACGAAGTTGTACTGGGCTTTATTATCGGCAACAAGTATGGCGAC
>JAEUSE010000002.1 GCA_016788805.1 Candidatus Doudnabacteria bacterium | reverse complement strand
CCAAATTTAAACCCGAAGAAATCTACCTCCAAACCAACGAGACCCAAGCTAAAATTGCCCAAAAACAAGTCTCGGAAATTGTAGCGGAAAATATATTTATTGAACCGGAAACCCGCAACCAGGGTCCGGCAACCGGTTTTACCGCTGCCATGTTGTTTAAAAAATTTCCCGACGAGCCGTTTATTTTAGTACAAGCGGATGTACTCCGAACGCCCGGCGGAAAATTTATTGAGATGATTGAAGTCTGCGATCGCCTGGCCAAGCAAACCGGTAAATACATCACCGGTGGCATTAAGCCAACCTATCCCGTTATGGGCGTAGATTATTTAGTTCCCGGAGAACGGGTGTCCAAGGGAGACGAAGTAAAAGTGTCTGCCGTGGCTCAGTTCTTATGGCGTGGCACAAGGGAACAAGCGGAAGAATACGTAAGCCAAAAAGGCGCGCTTATTCACGCTAACCACTCCTGCACCACACCGCGCGCCCTTTTGGAAATGTTTAAGGAATACAAACCCGAATGGCATGAACCGCTCATGCGCATTATAGACGGCGCTAGCATCGCTGAAGAATACGCAAAAATGCCAAAAGGACCTGTTGAAGATGTGACTCAAATGGTTCACCAGGCCGGCAACTCGCTGGTGGTGGAGCTACCTTTTGAATGGACGGATTTTGGCACCTGGGAGTCACTAATGGAGTACTCTTCCCCCAAAGAGACAGCACACGAAACTATCGAAATTGATGCTTCTCGTAATTTTATCCGTGTACCCGCCGGAAAACAGGTAGCCCTGATCGGCGTGAACGATCTCGTAATCGTAGATACTGACGATGCCTTGCTTGTGTGCCACAAAGACCACACCGGTAGCGTAGGTAAAATTGTAGATAAACTTAAAGAGCACGGTAAACACGAATTACTGTAAATAAAAAATCGCCCTACGGCGATTTTTTTATTTACTCAGGAAGCGCATTCCACATAATTTCAAAAATCTCCTTGTGCACCTGGATTACGCTTTTGCTTTCCACAACAATCGCAACAACTGGTGGAATAATTTGGTGAAACACTATACAAGACGGGGTAAAAGAAATAGTGCTGGTTAACTCCGTGTCCGGGGGAAGAATTTTTACCTTTTGATTGTATATAAGCTCTTTTTGCTTATACGCAAGCGAAGATTCTGTATGGTTTACAATAATTCTTGTGTCTAGAATTTTCTTTGCCCGACGTTGGCGCAAATCCTCAAAAAATTCCGGATCCTGCGCATACCATCGCCCCACCTCCGATATCGAACAATAGTAGTCGTGAGAATAAACACCTACTAATAAACTCTCGTACGCTGCACGGATAGATTCTCTGCCTTCATAATACCGAATGAAGCTTTCTCCGCCTTTTAAATTATATAAAGCGGCAAACTCAGGCAACATCACTCTAAATTTTTCCCTTCTTCCTTCTAAAATAGACTCTAGCTTTTCCGGATTCTCCGCAACGAACAACCTCTTAAACCCTTTTACCTCAATACGCACCAGACCCTGTTGTTGCAATGCCTGGACCACTGAATATACAGTAGTCCTTTTTACTTCTGCCACTTCGGCAATCTTCAAAATGGTGGACGGACCTAAAGACAAGGATGCAAAATAAACCCTCGCCTCGTGTTCGGTTAAGCCTAATTCCGTTAAAACACTTGTTAGTTTATTGCTTTTTATCATTTATGTCGATTAAAACGTCAACAATTTATTTTATATATTTTAACGTATTATACATGTGTTTAAGTATGGTGTCGACATAAATGACATAAATAGGAATATGTGGGACACTGTAGTGTCTATTAGTCTTTTATCTATATGCCATATAAACAGACCATAAATGCAATCAGGTCACTTAAATGGGAGCTGTTGACCGCCAAAGATTTAGAGCGTTTAATGTTCGTGTCGCTAGAAACAGCAAAAGAATTTGCGGAAAGCCTTCGAATTACGCTTTCTGTCTTCCCGAACGATACGCTTATTAAATCCATGGCCGAGGGAGAACTAAAAACGAACAATCTCAAATTCTATAGTTGGAACCATGCCGGAGACCACTGGGAATTTTTACAACACTTCCTTTCCGGACACACCCCCCCCAGCTTCTGTTTTAAAGACTTGTGCCGCATACAGAGAAGCCATTAGTTCCCTGCCCGATGATATACGCACTATGTCAATATTTTCCAGGGAAAAAGAATTACCGGATATTTTTTCACAAATTTTAACTTCCCCCGCCTGGAAAAACAACTTGCCAATTCATTTAAAGGCTTTTAAATTCTACTTACTTAAACACATAGAACTTGATTCCGAAGAAGGAGGGCACGGGGATTTAGTCGGGCACCACACCATCACTGAAGACGTTAATGTTTTTTATAGGTCCCGGATTAAACTATATACCGACACTATACCAAAACTCTCTTAACCAATCCTTTGCGCAGGATATTTATAGCTGCTTTTCCATTAATAAAAACCACCTGTTTGGCTACAGGTGGTTTTTATTTACTGTTGGTAGGCTTCTTCGGTAGAAGGTGTGAGTGTGACGTGCTGGGCGGGCATCTCCAGAGGGTGGGTGGTGGTAATAAAGGTTTGGAACTTACCTTGGAGGTATTTGAGTAGGAATGTGCGGCGTTGGTCGTCGAGCTCAGAGAGCACATCGTCGAGCAGCAGAATGGGCTTGTCCTCCCCTTTACTTAAATATTCCAACTCCAGCACTTTAAGCGCCAATACCTGACTGCGCAGCTCTCCACGAGAAGAAAATGGTGAAAGGAATAAACCATCGCTTTTTAAAGAAAAGTCGTCTCTATGAGGCCCCACGAGGCTTGTAGCCAGCATCTGTTCTTTACTCGCCGCCGCGGCCAAAGCCTGTCTGAACGACACTTCAACCTCTTCCATGGTATTCCCTGCTAGGGTTTCATATTCAACCTCAACCGGGCGGTTAAAACCGGAAATATTACTATACACTTCCGCGAAGTGCTGGTTCAAAAAACTCACAAACCGTTTTCGGTGCATGACTATCGGAACTCCGAGTCGAATAAGCTGCTCGTTCCAGCTACTTAACTCCTCGCTTGACCCCTGGCCGGCGCGCAGAAGCTGTAAAACGCGGTTTTTCTGACCAAGTACTTTCTTGTAGTTTGTAATATCGTCTAAATACTCCGGGTCTTTTTGGGACAATACCATGTTTAAATACCGGCGGCGCAAATCCGGACTGGATGTAAACATGGCTACATCGGTTGGTTCAAAAATAACCACATTTACAAACCCTTGTGCGTCCCTTCGCCGCTTCGTCACTCCGTCAATCTTAAAATTCGCATAAATCCTATCCCGCTGTTCCAAAAATACTTCAAGTGTGTGATCCTGACCTCTACGCTCAAGCCCCATTTTTACTTCCGCGACTGTGGTGTTTTTCATAAAAATATATTCGCTATCGTCTCGGAAGGATTTAAACAGCGACGAAAAATAGACAGACTCCAGCAAGTTCGTCTTTCCTACTGCATTCGGACCTGAAAGTACAACGAGGTCGCTCGTAATATCTAAAACCAATTCCGGGTAATTCCTAAAGTTCTTTATGGCAATCTGCTTTATTTTCATATCTTGTTCGGATTACGATTTAATGGGCATTACTAAGTAGGTATACCCAGGATCTTCTTTCCCCCGAAAAACAACAGGTGAGCCCGGATTATTCAGCTTAATCTCTATATTCTCCGCAGTCAAATATTGCAGCACGTCTAATAAATATTTGTGGTTAAACAATATAACATCAGACGAGCCCTCTATGCGGGCGGAGATTTCAACCGTCCCCTCCCCGGCGTCTTGGGACTTTGCAGCCAGCGTAATGATATCGTTCGCATAGGTAAACTCAACCCCGGATACGCCTCGGGCGAATACGGAAACAGCTTTTAATCCGGCTAAAAACTGTGTTCTATTTAGGACTATGGTTGTTGAAAACTCGTTCGGAATAATTGCTTCATACTCCGGATATTGGCCGTCCACTAAACGCGTAGTAATAATAGTTTCCCCGATTATAAATACCGCTTGGTTGTCTCCCACACCGATCTCCGCAACCCCGCTGCCCGCATTGGCGACTGACTTAATTACCTCTCCTACCGCCCGGGCAGGGACTATAACTGAGAAAGTTTCTCCGTCCGGAGCTTTTGGTAAGCACACCACACTCTCGCCGAGTCGATACCTATCCGTGCCCGCCAAAAGCAACTTGCCTCCCCCTAAAGAAAAATTTACTCCGCACAACTCTGCTTGTGTTTCGTTGGTTGAAACGGCGAACAAGACGCCTTCCAAGGCTTTCTTTAAAGCCCCGGTGTCAAACTGAACTAACTTGCCCGGCAAAGTATCTGCTAAAACTGGGAAATCCTCAGCCGCAACTGTTTTTACCACAGTCTTATACTTTCCCACCGAAAGCCTCAAGCCGTCCGACCCATCCTCCAATGTTATAGGTTCATTGGGTAGATTATTAACTATCTCAGAAAGAAGCCGCGCCGGCAGACAAACCACCCCCTCTTTTTCTACTTTACAACGAACTAGTTGAGAAATAGAAATTTCTAGGTTGGTGGCAGATATTTTTAGCATGCCTTTCTCTGTTTTCAATAAAACATTGCTCAAGATGGGTAGTGTGCTACTTGTGGCGACTCCCCTATTTGCAATTGCAAGCGCGGTTTTTAGATTTTCTTGCACAACTACTGCTTTCATAATTATTTATTTAAATAAATTAAATTGTAGTAATAAGGACAGTTGATAAGTGGACAAACGAAGTATAGAAGTTGGAACTACGCGATACGAGCTATGGTTTAAGAGGTGTACGTGCCGGAGTATCGACTGGATAATGTGTGAATAAGTGTGTGCATAACCTTGATGTGTTTAAGGCGACTAAAACCACATAAAAGTTATCAACGTTTTTTGGTTAGCTTACCCACAGGTTATGAGAGGCTTGTTTTGTAACTCTTAATTCGTAAATAGGTCTTAAGATGAGGTTGTGTAGAGTTTGTCTAAGATTAAATCCATTTCTTGCTTAAAAGCGTCCTTATCTTTAATTTGGCTTTCAATTTTATCTACTGCGTGCATTACAGTGGTGTGGTCTCTCCCACCAAAGAACTCCCCAATGCTTGGGAACGAGTTACCAAGCTCTTGTCTGGTTATAAACATGGCTATTTGTCTGGGCTTAACAAACTCCTGTCTCCGCGATTGCTTAATAAGATCTTCGCCGGTTACATTGTAAAACTCGGCAACCAAAGAGACTATTTTTTTGATAGTTATACCCTTTTTCTTATTGTTAAGCATGTTCGAGAGCATGCTTTGCGCTTGTTCAAGGCTAACTTGCCTATTTTCCATTTCCTGGAATACCAACAACCTATTCAAAGCGCCTTCAAGCTCTCTCACATTGCTCTGAATGTTTTCGGCGATGTAGTTGAGGATTTCCTCTTGTAAGTGGGTTCCCCGTTTTTGAAGCTTGGTTCGTAAAATGGCGATTCTGGTCTCTAAGTCCGGTGGTTGGATATCCGCAACCATGCCCCACTCAAAACGGGAAACAAGACGTTGTTCAATGGCAGGGATGTCTTTTGGGAGCCGATCGGCGGTTATAATAATCTGCTTGCCCTTGTCCCGAAGTTCATTAAATGTGTGAAAGAATTCTTCCTGTGTTTGTTCTTTTCCGGCGATAAATTGGACATCATCAATCATAAGCATGTCCACATTGCGGTAATATTGCTTAAACTCCTCCATTCTTCTGGTGGATATCGCGTTTACATAGTCGTTTGTGAACTTTTCGCTTGTAAGATAGAGAACTTTTGCTCGCGGGTTTTCGGAGAGGAGCTTGTTGCCCACGGCGTGCATGAGGTGGGTCTTACCCAACCCTACTCCCCCATAAATAAACAGGGGGTTGTACTGAGTCCCCGGGTTTTTTGCTACCGCAATTGAGGCCGCGTGGGCAAGTTCGTTGTTTTTTCCGATAATAAAGCTTTCAAAAATATATTTTGGGTTAAGATTTAAGCTCCCCCCAGTATTTTGGTGGATCGGTTGGGGTTGTTGGGCTTGCTGTGTTGGCTCGGAAGCATTAACTGAGGCTTGTTGGCTTATCTCCGGCTGTTTGATATTACTACCGATATGGTATTTAATCTGCTTAATCTCCGGGGCTATGTTTTTTAAGGCTTTTAGCATTTCCGGGTGGTATTTGCTTGAAATCCAGTCTCGATGGTATGTAGAAGGCACCGAAACAGTTATGCTGTCTTCGTTTTGCTCAATAATATGAGTATTTTTAAGCCAGGTGTTAAAATTGGCTTTAGAAAGGGAAACCTCTAGATGCCCCAAAATTGCTTGCCAAACTTGTTGGTTATTCATAGGTTCGGATAGAAATAAGCAGCTTTAGAATTACGAATTGAGTAATTTTCAAGAATATATTGCGTAATTCTCATGTACTGCATTCTTAATAACTACTATAACAGGGTAGTTATCAACATGCTAGTCATAGGCAATTCCGCTTATTTAAGCATTTATATTGTTTACCTGTTGAATACCTGTGGATTACATGTGATTTTTGTGGATATAGATGGTTGTTAAATTAAAAAAACCCACTGAACATTTAGGTGGGTTTTGTTAATTAATAGTAATTGTTTGTCTGTTGTTAAGTTGTAGATATCTTAAACTTATGCGGAATGAGTGTGGATGGGTATTGGTCTCTACTTAGGGTAGTGGGGTGGGAGAAGTTGTGTCGTCCACGATAGGTTCTGGGGTTATTGTACCTTCTTCACTCTCGGTTGTTGGTGGGGTGCCGTCTGTTGGCGGGGTTGCTGCAGGGGCCGGGGCGGAGATGATATTTTGGATAGAGGTGGTTGTGGTGGTGGGAACGAGTAAAATACGAACTGAGCCGGTACTGTTTGTAAGATTATCGAGCGCAACTCCGATTGCGGGTAGGGCTTCGCCGGTATTAAGCTTGCGTAAGCTGCCGGCGGTTGTAGAGAGGGTGAGTTTGTCTCCAGTGTTTATATTGCCGGCGGTTACGGACACTTTTTTGAAGGTGCCGGTAATAATTACATTCAGGTACTCCCCGGGGTTGATAGTGGTTGGGTCGGTGCTTACGGCAGCTGACTCGTCGAGGTTGAAGTCAGACAGGTTTCTATCGGCAATACCGACAATAGTCTTGTCTTTTTCGAATTCTGTTGCCGCAGCTACGGTAATTGTGGGTTGGTCGCCAAATATTGCTTCAACCGCGCCGGTTAAGTAGACTACGTCGCCTTGGCGGATAGGGGAGTTGCTGGTGTTTTTCGCAATTACAGATGTAGAGCCCAATACTGTGCCCAGTACGGCAATGTCTTTTTTTACAACCAGTGTACCGGTGAGCACGGCTGTGCCTTTTGTATTGATGACGAGAAGTGTGGTGTCGGCATTTTTAACTTCAAGTACAAAACCGGCGGCGAGGTTGGTGGAAATATGCAGGCTACCGTCGTTGGTGATGAGTAGTCTATCTATGCCGCTTTGTTGAAGTTGGATAATATTTGCGCTGCCTTTTTGGTTAATGACGAACCCGGTGGTTGCTACGGATTCCGTTCCGGTGTTGCCGATTTGTGCTGCGTTTGCCTCGCTCTCCGGCATTTCAAAAATAAACGAGTCGCGGCTTATAGCGCCGTCGGTGTTTGTTTTTATGGAAATTTGGTTGAGCTCTTGGAGTGCTTTGGTGAGGTAGGGGACAAGGAGGTCTTTGGAGAACCGTAAGTAGCCATCGGCAGTTTCGCCTCTGTAAAGCTCTGGTATAACCACTTGTACTTCTTGGGCTATAAACCCTGACTGGTGTTGTCCGGCGCCGTTAATCCAGTCAAACACACGGGGTTTTACCTGCATAATTTTTTCTAGCGCGCCGCTGTCAAGATCGACTATATTGGTTTTTAATCTGCGATCTGAGGTACAGTCGCCAATTTTTCCAACACCTCCAGCAAACAATCCGTTTTGGCACAGGTTGTTTCCACCTTGTCCGTTGAGAAGCACGCTCGTTTCGCCGTCGGCCGTTACTTTAAATTTGACTGTATCAGCGGTGGTTGCGTCACTCTCTATAGCAAACACCGTTTGTGTGGTGGTTGACTCTTCCGTGTCGATGTATACAACTTCGTCGTTGGTGGCGTCTGCTTCGGATACCGTAAACCTTCCTTTTGACGGACTTGCCTCGTTGACTCCAACGTATCCATTGGCGTTGACGTGAAAGCGGTCTACCCAGGTAATGGTGCCGTCCGCTGAGCCGGTTGTGTCGGTGTTGTAGAGTATAATGCTTCCGTTTGAAAGCGCATCAACCAGGCTAGCTTTTTCTGCTCCGATATAGCTCCAGGTTGATCCGCCCGCATAGTAGGCGTTGGAAGCGAGGTGATTATTTTTTCTTGACGTTATAATGCCGTACTCCGACCCGCTTGTATCGCTATATTGTAATTGTAGGCCGTTCACTTGTTTGGGTGTCGCTACGCCAGAGCTTCCAATTCCAACTGAACCACCAAGATATGCAGCGTAGTTTGCGTCGGCGCCGGACTGAGGGGCGACGTATAGGCCGTATTGGGCGCTCGTACCGGTAGTGTTCATGCTTCCATTCGCGACGTATAGGCCGTAGCTGTTAATTGTGCCTCCGGTAGTAAGTGTTGCCGTGTTGCTTATGTAGTTGCCAAAGACATTTACCGTAGAGCCGGTGGTAGAGCCTGTGCTGTTAGGAGCAAAATAACCACCAAATACTTGAGTGGTGCCACCGGTGTTGGCCCCTGATGTGGCCGGTTGAGCGAGGAAACCATATGTATTACGTGTTCCTGTGGAAATGGCCCCGGTTATGTTAGTGCTAAAGAGTCCGCCGTAGGTAGTGTCAGCGGTTGTTGAATTGGAGCTAACGTTGTTATAGCTAGCATAGCCGGTCTTTGCGGCGTTGCCCGTGAGGGCTAGATTTGAATATAAATTGTTATTAGTGTTTGCAACGGCGGTGCTGTCGGTTCCTTGTATGGCCACTCCATATCCCGATGCGGCGCTGGCTGAACTATAGTCCGGGTTAAATGCTGCGAGCATACCCTGGGACCCGCCTGAACCGACATCGGAAGTAACTTTTAGAATTCCGCTCCCCGTAACCCCGGTCGAACTTGGTCCGGTAATAGTTAAGGCGGAGCCAGTTGTTAGGCCAGTCATAGAAATAGCCTGACCAACCCCAACTGTAGAAGAGTTTGCCGTTAGGTTTATAAACGTTGCTGCGCCAGTTGTAGAGGTAGAGCTAAGGTTGATAAGGTTGCCGGTGAATCCGGTAGTGGTTCCGGTTTGGGCAATGTCGATGTATTTAGCGGAGGTTTGGCTTGCGCCATTAGCAGCGATAGACAGCATGGTGCCTGATGTAAGACTGTTGCTATTGAAGGCGAGTAGTCCGGTTCCGGTGTATGCACCGCCATTTGCGGTAATATTAAGTGCGGTACCTGTAGATGCCGTGCCCATAACCAACCCCATGAGCTGACCACCAGCCATAGAACTACCTCCAGTAACTTGAATACCGGTACCGCTGGTAATACCAGTAGTTGAAATATTCAGTGCGGTACCCGTAAAGCTTGCTGTGTTATTTGTCAGGTTAACTAAGGTGCCTGCAGTAGACGCGGATGAAGTCACATTTAGAAGGCCCCCGGTAGAGGTATATGCCCCAGAGTGGCTAATTTGTACTAAACCATTGGCAATGGCCGATGTTCCTGACGCGGACACTTTCAAAGCGGCACCGCTGGTAATACCAGTGCCGGCGGTGATGTTTGTAATAGTTCCAGTGGTAATACCAGTGCCAGAGACATTTTCAATAACACCTCCGGTTGTGGCATTGCCGGTTATATTGAGTAATCCACCGCTGCCAGTGTATGCTCCGCTTGCGGTGAGTTGTACAATACCGTTGGTCACGGCGCCGGTGGTAGCAGAAGTAACTTTAAAGGCAGAACCAGAAGTAAGGCCTGTGGCAGATGAGGTTACGGTTAAGTTGTCTGTGGTGGTGGTCGCGCTCCAGTCTAAGGTTTGCGTGGTCGTACCCATGTTTATGGCGCCGTTACCACTTGGGTCACCGATAGCGTCAAAAGCAGTTGCGCCTCCACCACAACCACTACAAGACGCAACGGTCAAAGCGCCGCTGCCGTTTACAGACCAACCATTACCACTTATTTGGTTATCCCAACCAGAGCCGATGGTTATGGCGTTTTCTGTGCCCGCCCCGCCGGTAATTGCGGAGAAGTTCATTCCAGTAAGGGTGCCTGCTCCAACCCCCGTAGCGTTTATGTTTATACCTTGCATGGTGCCACCAGTGGTGATGTTATTCGTGGTAATATTGAGCGCCGCGGCAGACACCGTGCCTGAGGTTTGGGTGATGGCCGGTAGAGAAGTGTCAAGGGCATAATATCTGCTGGTGCCCCCGCCAGAACTTTGAGTTAGGTTTGAACCCATGCTCGCATATATGCCTCTGTGTATGTATGTGCTTGCACCGGTATTTGTCGCACCCGGGTTAGTTATTTGAAGTCCAAACGTACCTTGGTTTGTGGCGGTTACGTTGCTTGCAAGGTCTATATTTTGACCGGTTAAGCTGCCGGCAAGTGTTGCGGAGACTGGGTAGCTAATTGTCATGAGTGTGCCGGAGGTGTCTGCTGCAAGACCGGCCACATGAAGTCTTGTTGAAGGTGAGGCGGTGCCGATACCGACTCTACCGGTTGGAAATACAGCGGTGTAGTTGTTGGTTGCGCCAGTGGGTGGGTCGACATACAGTCCGTACCCATTGGTTACCACCCCATTTGATCCAGCGAGTGAAGACCCGGCTCCGATCCGCAGAGCCGAGGATGTGGTAATGGTTTCTGTTTGCCCTCCGGTCGCGTGTGATGCGATAGTCGGCCCGTTAATAAACAGGTTGGATGCTTGGTCGATAGTGAGGCTGGTTGCCGCCGCCGTGCGGTTTATAGTAGGTTGGTTAAAGAGTATCGCGTTGTTTGCACTAGTTCCGGTACTGGTAATTTGTGTACTACCGGAAAAATTAACTGTTCCAGGGGTGAAGGTTGTGGAGTTAAAATAGGCAGTCGCAGCGGAAGCAATGGTGGGCGCCGTACCTGTGGTAAAAGTGTTGGCAGAGATATTTGCGGCCGTGGTTCTGGTATCAATTGTCTGATAGGTGTTAGTACTATCTGTAAGACGGAGTGCGTTGGCCGTATTCGCTTTTAAACCCTGGGTTAGGGCACCGGCGGAAGATACCGTATAAGTGATAAAATTAGAAGTATCGTAACCTAGGCGGAGCTGTTCGGTTGTGGAGAGTACGTGTAGTTTCGCGCTTGCGGTAACTTGTCCCACCGCTAGGTTACCGTTTGTTATTTGGAGTTGATCAATAGTGCTGGCCCCTGTGCGGTCGACTGTAATAATGTCTGTCGTTGTTGATAAGTCGTCGCTAATCGCGGATATTTTCCATTGTTCGGCTTGAGACTGCATTCGCCAGAGTTTATTGTTAGCCGCTGCGTCGCTTTCGAGCCAATCGAACCGGGGGTTTGGTTCTTCAACTTTTATTACCGCCCCCCCTGAGCTCGCACTGTAAATGTGTACCGGCCTGTCTGGTGTGGCTGTGCCAATTCCAATATTGCCTCCCATAAAGATTGCAGCGTAAGAAGCCGTGGCGCCACCAGTTTGGGCATCCACATACAATCCATAGGTGGTCTCTGTATTAGTGCCTGCGCCTTGGTTGCCGATTCTGATACCGTAGATGTTTTGAGTGCCTGCGCCTGCAGTGCCTGCGGCATTTTGGATGCGGATACCATAGGTTTCCATGGTGCCACCGGTGCCGGCTGCGGTAGTAGTGGGCGCAATATTAATTCCTGCCACCGTGGAGGTTCCCGTGGTATTTACGGAGCCGTTAGTTAACGTGAGATTTAGTAGGTACCCTGTTGCCGCCGCCGCCGGCGCTAGAGAGCTATTGGCAAGTGTATTTATGTTTCCCGTCGTTGTGGTAGAGGTTATAGACGTTGTACCATATCCGGTTATTGCTGTTGATCCGGAAGTTCCGGTAAGGCTCAAGGCCCCGGTTGTAAGGGCTAGCCCGTTTGACGCGGTGAGTGTCCCAGCTGAAGTTATAGTACCTGATCCGGATGTTGAAATATTCCCGGAAGTTGTTACCGCGTCGCCTGCGGTTGTGGTACTTAATGTTGTCCCGCTCCTTGACCAATACCCAATGACCCCGCTTGTAGGAGCGGTAGAGGTAAGGTTTTTTGAGCCGTCGGTATAGACGGCGCTCGAGGCGGTTAGCGTAGAAAAATTAATTGTTCCGGAAGAGTTGATGCCTGTCGCGGCAGCAATCGCACCCGAAGAGTTTACTTGAAATAAGTCACCGGAGCCAACTGTCAGCGCTGCCGTTGGAGAGGTATCTCCAACCCCCACGTTGCCACCCTGAAACACTGCCGCGTATGTCGTATCGGCAGAGTTGGCGGTGGTTACATCTACGTATAAGCCAGTTGCATTATTGGCAGTGGAGGTGGCATCGGTAAAAGAGATATGTTGGCCGTAGAGTGTTGTAGCAGTAGAGCCGGTAGAGGTAACTGAAAGCTTCCCGCCATACTGGGTAGCCGAACCGGTTGCGTTAGTAATGGTTGGGGCAAGCGAAAGACCAATACCGCCATTAGCAGTGACGGTGGGGTTAAATATATTTCTACCCGTAAAGGTGTTGTTTTGATCCAAATAGGCGACATTGGAAAGAGTGCCGCCGGTATTAATATTGGTTCCGTTAAACTGTAACGCAGTCGTCGCGTTAATTGTCGGAGAGGTCACGCTAGTGCCCACGGTAATGGCCGCGCTAAAGCTTGGTGCCCCGGCGTTGGCAACCAACACTGTGTTCGCAGCGCCTTGGGCGGTAAATGACATGGCGTTACTTGCCCCGCCGTAGGCTACACCATTTGGTGTGATGGTATTAGCTTGCCAAGCGCCGGCGTTAATACTTGGTAACCCAGATGAAGCAGAGAAGTTTTGGCCAGTGCCTCCGTATTGGCTGCCAATGGCGGTGCCGTTCCAGGTGCCGGTGGTAATTACACCGGTATTTGCGGTAATTACTAAACCGTTATAGCTCGCGGCTCCGGTAACTGTGCCGGTTAAGGCTAGTGTAGTAAACGAGCCGCCGGCAGCACAAGCAAACGCTCCGGTAGAATTGGTTATAGTACACCCGGTAGAGCCGCTACCGCCGCCTAACAGAACATCTCCGGTAGAGGTCGCGCCGAGGCTGACCGTGCCCGATCCCTTGGCGTCTACGGTGATATTTTCGTTAGTACCGGATGAAATAGCCGACAACGCGATGCCGCTCGTCGCTGCACCGGAGGTAATTTTTAAACCGGTGGCAGCGGAGGCGGCGCTGGTGTCTACTTGCAGGCCGTAGTTGCTTCCCGATTTTGCCACCGTCAGTGCGGTTGCAGAAGAAATAGTGCTATTGACCGGTCCGTCACCAGAAACCCCATTTGCTATAAATGCGTACGCAGTAGATACAAGTTGTTTGCGAGGAGACATTTCTCCGTCGTAGCTCGTACCGGTGGGAGCGAAATTCACCGAGAGGTAGAGCGAGCTTGAGGTAAAATCGACGCCGGTTAAAGCGTTGCAACTACCCAACTTCGCGTTAAATACTCCGCTGGTGACTACGAGCTTTGTACAAGCTCCGGAAGGTTGATCATAGGTCTCTGTCCAGAGCAGCGTGCCGGATGTACTTGCGTCATAGAGTTTAAATTCAAACGCATATGAACCATTGGCTACGTTGGTGCCGTCGCTCACCTTGGTAAGTTTGCCTTGAAAGTTTAAATATTTGGCTATTGCCGCTTGCGCGGTGTTTGTGTTCACCGGTGTCCAACCCACAAGAGTTGCAAGCAATGCTAAAATCGCATACAACCTGGTATGCTTCCGAACATTTAAGCTAAGTTTTAGTTCGAGGGGGTACACGTTTTGTTTTTGTATTACCCGGACACGTAAGCAAAAGCCTATTTTAAGCTCTCGTTATCTTTATCCATGGCCGCTGCGCGTCAGCGTTGCTTTTTGGTGTTTATTTTAAACAAAATAAAGCCAACCTATTTACTAGGCGGCAATAGCTTGGTTGCTCGTTTGGAAAAACTGTTCAAGACTGGCTTTGGTAAAACGCCGATCGCGGCGAGTGCCAATGCGAATGGTTTGGAGTTTGCCTTCTTTTTCCCAATTTCTAAGGGTGTTTGCGTGTACGCGTAGTAGTTCGCAAGCTTCTTTTAAGGTAAGAAGTTCCGGTATTTGATTCTGTGGCATTTTTGTATTTTGGCAGCATACAAGAGAGTATTGCGATAATAATCGCTTATATGAGAGCCTTTTTAATTTTTTTTAAAGTTTTTGTTTCGACCTGTAATTTTTGGTAGGTTTTAGTAAGATAATTTTACTCACATAACCTAACAAAACTTATAAGTATTTTAGCATATATTTTATATAAAGTCAATACACATATTTCTTTAAAATAAAGGGTTTTTCATCACATTTTGTTAGGTTATGTGTATTTAATTGCACATACTTTTGGCCCAGTTTGTAGCTTAGAGGGGGGTGACGAGATGTTTTTTGAGATTAATACAAAACCCGCCTATTTAAGCGGGTTTTAAAGAATCACTTATTTGCGAATGCCAGCTTTCCTCAAAATTCGCCTATTGTAAAAGGATATGAAAGCAATCAGTAATAGCAGTGAGAACAAGCCAATCCCACCGATGTTTAGTATAGTTTTCCAGGGAAAAACCCAAAAGGAGAGCGTTTTTCGAGTCTCCAGCTTGGGGTTGCCATAGTACATAGTGAGCTTGGCCTGGTATTTTCCAAACATAAACGGGCTTCGATATACACTGTTAAACTCTCGGGTAGTGTTTGGTAGGCTAATTTGAGCGTTCTCGTTTACATACGCAAGGCCAACTACCGAACCAAATAGATTAGTAATTTCAATTTTTCCTTTAGGGTTCATGTGGGCGCTTCCGGTATTGCTAAATAGGGTAGAGAAGGGGATGGCGGGCTCGCTGTAAACCGTTTTTGAAGTAGTAAAGCTTTCCACCACTCCGTTTTCCTGCGCATTTCCGGTTTTAATAACCAGAATCGCGCCGATGCTTTGTACTATTTTGCTACCGCCAACGGTTGGGTCACCGCTAAACGAAAATAAAATACCCCCGTAGTGGGTTCCTTCATCTGCTTCTATTGGAACGGTAATTTTGAAAGCTGCCCGAGTGGTGGTGTTGGGCGGGAGTGTGTATTCAGGTTGTTTTGTAATATCTACCCATTTGGAGAGAGAAAAGTGCGGGTCTGTTTGTTGGTTTGAGGGAAGGAAGCGCACCTCTCCGTGCCTACCGGCTGGAACAAAATCGTGAATAGCTACTGATATTTGCACGGTCTCAGAGGTGGTGTTGGTTAACGCAATTTCGTTTGAATAACTTTCGCCCTTGGGCACGTTTTGTTCAAAGATAAAAGGCGAAAGCCGTATACCTTGAACTTCTAAAGTTTGAGGGTCTTCAGCTTTTGTTATGGCTGAGACATGAAAGAACGCAAGCATCGCAAGCATACCCACGCCCATAAGCCGGAGGTTGTACCGCCGGCCGGAGAGTTTAAAATTGCGCCGTAGTGACATAGGTAATAGTGTTTTGGTAGGTGCCGGCATCTTGTTGGGTGCCGACTTCGAGCTTGTAGACAATGGATGTTTGCTCGTTTGTAGCCGCGGTCGTGGAGCAGGCAACTTCGGCGGGCGAAGTTGTGGCGGCCGCGTAAGTGTCGTTCGAGGAAAAACGAGCGGAAGTGCCGGTACAGAGCGCGCTGTCGGTGGTGTGGTATCCAAAGTATCCATTGGTGATACTTGTCGGCCAGGCTGCCGGCGATGCGTTGGAGCCGCTAACAGGGCTAATTGAGTCGCTATTGTTGTTTCGGAGATCTCCGTCTTGTTGTAGGGTTGTGGTGTAGCCGCCGGTGGCGTTGGTGCTTACAGTTAGGGTTTGTGCGGCGATGGCGGTTACATTGGGCACTAGGGAGCCATAACTGACTGTATTCGCGCCGCTGGTTATGGTCGTGGTAGCGCCGGCAATGGTAGTGCCTGAGTTGACCCCGGCGAAGGAAAGTGTAAGCGTTGGTCCGCCTGTGGAGGCGCTTGCAGTAATAGAATAAGCCGTTTCTGTGTCCACGGCATACCTGGCCTTTACCTTAATTTTGTAGGCGGTGTTGGCAATTAAGCCGGTAACCCGTTGGCCGCTGCCAGAGCCCCAGGCGGTATAGGTTTGCCATACCGGACTACTGCCCACGGTGTCGTCGGCTTGAATATAGTTAGTGGTAACGAAGTCGTCGTTGGAAATGGCAATGGCGTAGGTGGTGTCGGTTTGGTTGCCGCCGGTATGTATAACAAAATCGAGGGCGTTGTAGAGTGTGCCGCCGGTATTTACGAGTGTTGGCTGTCCGGGCACGCCGGGATAGGCGTGCTGTTCAAACCCCGGGAATACTTTATAGTTGGTGGAGTTGCTTACGCTATCATTGCTCCCGCCGATTGAGTCCTGTTCATTGTAATTGGTGGAGCTGCTTCTTTCTCCGCCTCCGTCCACGCTGGGGTTTTCTATAGTGTAATTGGTGCTGGATAGGGTCTCCGCTGTCGCCATGAGAGGCTGCGCGGTAAGTATAAGCACAGACAGGATTATCAGAAATTTGTTCGTGGTACGCATATGTTCTATTTTAACACGGAACCAAAAAACCACTTTAATACAATTAAAGTGGCGCGCGCGGAGCGGAAGCTATTTTTTCTTACCCGCTTTCTGGATTATCCAGCGATTGTATCTGCGGATAAAGAATTTAAAGAAGACAGCAAGAACGAGAAAGCCAAAAAGACATACGAGCGTGAGGTGCCAGGGTAGGATAAAAACGCTCATGGATGCGGTGGCGCTTTGTAGAGGGTTCCCGTAGGCAAGGTTGAGCTGTATGGTATATTTGCCAAAGGCAAAGTTACGAGCTTCGTATACAACTTTGTTCCAGAACCCATGTTCAGGTAGGGTGGTGACTTCGTCGTTGCCGGAGTTGTTTTGCCAGACTGTTTCGAAGCGTCGTATGCTTTTAGGCAGCACATTACCACCTTCTGGGTTTGCGTTTAGGGTTTGTGTAGTGCGGCCAAACCAGTTTTTAATAAGTATATCTCCCAGGGGTCTCACTCGATCCAGTCCGCTGTTTTGAAACCGGTAATACAAACTAACCGGCAGGGCCGTGTACCAAAACCGGTTATGTTTTGTATCAAATTCAAGAATATCTCCGGAATCTACAAGTGAGCCGTTGACCCGAAGCAGTATAAGTGAACCAACGCGTTCACTTAAGACAACTCCGCCGTTATCGTTTTCCCGAGGGGCAGTGGTGGAGGTAAACAAAGCCCCAAAATAACCTCCCGGTTCGGCATTGGTCGGAATTTGTACGGTAAAGGGCACAACCCGCTGTTCTTTTGGCCCGAGAGTAATGGAGTTCTCGGTTTTAACCCACGCCGCCAATCC
>JAEUSE010000029.1 GCA_016788805.1 Candidatus Doudnabacteria bacterium | reverse complement strand
GAAAGAAAATTTTGGGAGTGCTCATGCAGGATGAGCGGGGAGATTTCCGAGTGCTCGCGGAGGGTAAGCCTTATCGAGTACTTCTTGCCTCATTGACCTATTTTAAAGCAGAGCCGGGTGATGAGGTAACTATTATTGTCCCGCAAGTCGGAGATGCGGTTTGGGCAGCCGTGGAGAATGTGATTAAGAAGGAGCATGCCGGAGTAGCTTCAGGTGACGTGGAGTTGCAGACACCGCCGGATTCAGAGAATGATCAAGAACCAAACGAGCCCCGTCCTACAGCAGATCCCGCCCCGGCGACCGTGGCCCCCGAAGAAGAAGAGTTTTAATCAGTGCCTAGTGCACAGTACTTAGTACCTAGACTAAGCACTAAGCACTAAGCACTAAGCACTAAGCATGCTTTCTTTACTATCCGATCTGTTAAACAAAAAACCAATTATTCTTCAACTGTTAAAGTTCGGTTGTATCGGCGCGCTGAACGCGGCTTTAGACTTTATACTGTTAAACTTACTGACCGAGACATTTTCTATACAGAAAGGCGCCGGTTTAGGGGCTTTGAATATAGTTAGTGTTTCCGCCGCGATTATTCAAAGCTATTTTTGGAACAAATCTTGGGCATTTGTAAAAACGGGTACCGTGTCTGTGCTTAAGCAGTTCACCCGGCTGGTGTTGGTCGGTGGCTTAGGGGTTACGGCTTTTGCGGCTGTATTGGTAGGTTCTCAACTAAACTATGGGGCAGCCTATTTTGCCTGGTTGCTGTGTTTATACATTGTGTTGCAGCTCGGAGTATGGGCCTCAGTGAGGGGAGATTCGGTATCTGTGCCTAGTCAGTCCGGCACTCGCGCGGAATTTGCGGGTTTTGTGGCGGTAAGCGTGATTGGCGCCGGGATTAATAGCCTCATACTGACCGGTTTGGTTGCTTACTTTGGTCATTCGTTGCCCGGCATTTCGGAGAAATTATTTAAGAACATAGCAAAGATTGCCGCTACCGTCGTTTCTTTAATGTGGAACTTCGTAGGGTACAAATTTTTCGTGTTTCGGAAATAACAAATGTCCGAAGCGCAATGACGAATTACGACTCAATCACTTTGGGCTTTACTCCAGAGTGTTTAAATTTTTGTTAACTGAAAGTTAACCCTAGAAGCTAAAATTTTTGAGTGAAAGTCCAAACTACTCCTTTCGGTTTAGAGCATGAAATTTGCCTAAGGCGGTTTAGCGGAAGAGGTGTGGATAATACAAAAAGCCCGCTTGGGCTCTTTTTGTATGTAGTCGTTCTCGTTCGTTCGTAGTGTATTTTCTAATTAATTTTTTGTCATACCGCGTGCTATAATGTGTTGGTTGGGGATGTCTAATTCTCGATTCGCAATACTTAATCCGGCCCTGCCCTTATGCCCGCCTTATACCGTACATACCGGCCAAAAACCTTTAAAGACGTAGTCGGACAGTCCTATATTGTACGCGCCTTGCGTAACGCGGTAATTGCCGACAAGCCCGCTCACGCGTATCTGTTTTGTGGCGGGCGCGGTTTAGGTAAAACTACGCTCGCCCGGGTGCTGGCCCGCGCGCTTAACTGTCCGAATAAACAAAAAGGAGAAGCGTGTTTAACCTGTCCTATTTGTATACAGTTTGATAAGGGAACATTTTTAGACTTGGTCGAAGTGGATGCAGCTTCCAATACGGGAGTTGATAACGTGCGCAGTTTAATTGATACCATCCACTTTCAGCCCACAAGCGGAACGTATAAAGTCTATATTATTGATGAAGCACACATGCTTTCCAAGGGGGCGTGGAACGCGCTTTTAAAAACTTTAGAGGAGCCTCCGGTTAACACGGTTTTTATCCTCGCCACTACGGAAGCCGGCAAGGTGCCCGCTACAATAAATTCCCGAGCACAGCGGTTTGATTTTCCGAAGTTCTCGGCGGAGGAGATTGGTGCTCATATCGGGACCGTGCTTGCACAAGAGCAGGCGCACCTATCTGAGCCGGTGGTCGCTTTAATTGCCAAAGCGGCTAACGGTGGTATGCGGGACGCTTTGACCATGCTCGACCAAATTTTAAGCCTAGGACCCGGTGTAGAGCTGGCCGACGCGGAACAGTTGTTCGGCGTAACCGATGAGGAGACATTGCTAACCCTGTTAGGGTTTGTGCGTACCGGCAATACTCAGGCATTGCCCGGCTATATCGATCGGCTTGCGGCGAGATATCCCGATATTACCGCGGTCAATCGTGATTTGCTGGAATTGCTTCGCGCGTTGTTGAGCATCCAAGTACAGGCCTCGACTCCGGAGTCGCCCCGTTTGGCCGAAGCCGCGGCGTGGTTTAGCGAGTCCGATATGTTGTTTGTAATGAGGCAGTTTTTACGTTCGTACAAAGAGGCCGGCGCGACCCCACGCGCGGAGCTTCCGCTCCTTATTGCGAGTTTAGAGGCCGCTTTAAAATTTCAAGATAGGCCCGGGGGTTCGGCTCAGTCCGCTCCGCCGTCAGCCCCCGTTGGGCAAAAAGCTCCGCACCCATCTTCGACCGGTCGCGGTGTCGAGCCTGCGGCTTTTGAGACCTTAAAACTTCATCCCGTGCAAACTGTTCCGGCGAGTCAGGTTCCGGAGGGTGGTTCGGGTACGTTGGTTTTAAATCGCGAGCTGGTAGATGGGCTATGGCATGAGGTGACACAACGGTTAAAAACAGAGAATGGCCCTCTCAGTACCCTACTTAAAAACAGTCCGATATGCGACGTGGAAGCAAATTGTATAACCGTAGGCGTGAAGTATCTATTTCACAAAGAGCAGCTGGAGTCAGTTAAAAATAGACAGCTATTAGCGTCTATTTTAGAGAAAGTATTTGGCGGTACGGTCCGAGTGAAGGCGGAGTTTGTGGAAAAAGTTGAAGAGCCGGTGAGTACCGCTCAAACTCTGAGCGATGCCTTGAAGGTATTTAGCGGCGAACTGGTGGAGTAGCGCCCAGTAACAGGAGATAAATCGACTGCATATGATATAATTAAAACATGCGGAAGCATGTTTTAATATGTGTTTAGACGTATGACAGATGATATACACACAACAGAAATAGAGCAAAAGCCCGCATCGGCACATATCCCTCTTCGGTTAGCGGCGATTACGGTACTTATTAGTTTGTGTGCCGGGTTTTTTGGCGGATATATGGGCGCCGCAAGGGCGCGACAGGGCGGGTCAACCTCCGGAAATTCATCAGTTGCCGATACGAAGCCGGTGGTTATCACCGAGCAGTCGGCGGTTATTGATGTAGTGAAAAAAGCCAATCCGGCGGTTGTTTCAATCGTTATTTCCAAAGATTTAAGTAAAGTGCCCGGATTTGGCGTGGATCCATTTGGCGGAGATCCTTTTTTCCAGTTTTTTGGTTTTAACAGGCAAACTCCTCGGAGTAACCCTACACCTAACGTGCAAAAAATCGGCGCCGGGAGCGGTTTCTTGGTTTCTCCCGATGGGCTGGTTTTAACCAATAGGCATGTGGTAGAAGATGAAGGTGCCAGTTATACCGTACTTACTAACGATCGAAAAAAGTACGAAGCAAAGGTACTCACCCGGGACCCGGTAAATGATTTGGCTATACTCAAGATTGAGATTACCAATGCTCCCGTTTTGGAGTTGGCCGATTCTGCGCAAATTCAAATCGGCCAACGGGTTATTGCCATCGGAAACTCACTCGGTCAGTATGATAACACCGTCACTACCGGGGTGGTATCCGCTATCAACCGCAGCGTCACCGCGGGAGGCGAATCGGGAGCGGCGGAGCAGTTGGAAGGGGTTATTCAAACGGATGCGGCTATAAACCCGGGCAATTCCGGCGGTCCTCTGCTAAACGTTTTGGGTCAGGTTATCGGTATCAATACGGCCATAGACCAAGGGGGTCAGTTGGTCGGTTTTGCGATTCCGGCTAACGATATTAGCCGTGCTTTGGATAGTTTTAAGAAAACCGGGAAAATTACTCGACCCTACATCGGTGTCCGATATGTACTTATTACCCCGGAGCTTGCAGAAAGCCAAAAGCTGCCGAAAGATTACGGCGCGCTTATTGCCAGGGGGGAGACGTTTACTGACGTAGCAGTTATTCCGGGTAGCCCGGCAGATAAAGCCGGGTTGGTGGAAAACGATATCATACTGGCGGTTGACGGGACTAGGGTTGACGAAGAGCATTCTTTGTCGGGATTGCTCCGCAACCACCAAGTTGGGGACGTGGTAAGTTTGCGGGTGTACCATAAAGGGGAAGAGAAAGCTGTTACAGTAACCTTGAGTGAAAGTAAATAAACAGCTGTCTGGTAAGTTAGCAGCTAGTGCTTTAGCATCTAGCTAACTGCTAACTGCTAACTGCTAACTGCTAACTGCTAATAGCTATTTATGCGTATATTGGGCATTGACTACGGTACTAAACGGGTTGGACTGGCAATTTCGGATGAATTGGGCTTACTTGCTCGAGAGTTGGACATAGTTTCGCCGGTTGATTTTTTTCGCCGCTTGCCCGGGCTTATTAAAGAATATGAAATTGAGAGTATTGTGTTGGGGGTTCCTTTAAATATGTCCGGTCAAGACACGGATAAAACTAAAGAAGTGAGGGCGTTTCAGCAAAGCGTTGAAGAGGCGAGCGGGGTACCGGTTCACGGAGTAGACGAACGACTTTCTTCGCAAATGGCGCAACGTATTTCCGGTAGCGCTACCAATCTAGATAGTCTCGCCGCGCAAATTATTTTACAAAACTACCTGAATCAGCAAACTAGCAAACTAGCAAACTAATGGCTAGTACATTAGCGCCTAGCTAACTGCTAATTTGCCAGCCACTAATAACTAAACTATGAGCGAGTTTCGACAAAATCCTGTTACTAAGCAGTGGGTGCTTATTGCTCCGAAACGGGCCATGCGCCCCGATGAATATAAAACCAGGAGCGTCATGACCGGGGTGCCGGAGTTGGACTTATCTTGCGTTTTTTGTCCCGGCCAGGAAGCAACCAACGTTGAGCTGGCCCGTTTTCCGAAGTCGGGTGATTGGCAGGTGCGAGTAATTGAAAACAAGTTCCATGCGCTAGATAGTGCCACGGTATATCGTCATAAGGATTTTTATGTATCCCAGGCGGGTCATGGAAGCCATCAAGTGGTGGTTACGCGAAAGCATAACGAGCCCGTGGCTTTGCAGTCGGTTAGCACTATTGAGTTATCGCTCAAAACCTTTATCGATAGATACGCACAGTTGGCCGAAGATCCGAATATTGCCTACATTCAGGTATTCCATAACCACGGCCGGGATGCGGGCGCCTCTTTAATACACCCACACTATCAAATTATGGCTACCCCGTTGATTCCGCCCCACGTTCATGCGGAAGTATCGGGGTGCTACCATTACTACCAGCTAAACAAGACCTGCATTTACTGCGATATTATTAAGGAAGAGGTGCAGGTAAAGGACCGCCTCGTCTATGAAGACGAGCATTTTGTGGTTATGTCGGCGTATGCGTCGCGTAAGCCTTTTGAAACTTGGATTTTGCCGAAAAAACACGGGTCCCGGTTCGAAGAAATGACTTCGGAGCAATTAACTCATTTGGCTTACGTGTTAAAGACCACGCTCGGCCAGTTGTATGTAAAGTTGTCCGATCCGCCGCTGAATTTTTACTTCCACACCATGCCGATTGTGAGGAGCGAGCACACGCTCCGCGAGGAAGGAAGCTACCATTGGCACTTGACCGTTTTTCCCAGACTTACTATATGGGCGGGTTTCGAGTATGCTACGGGTATTCCCCTTAATCCCGTTACGCCCGAACAGACCGCAACATTTTTAAAGAGCTGACTAGCTACTAGCTTTTAGCTTTCAGGGAAGATTACTCCTGAAGCCTAAAAGCTAAAAGCTAAAAGCTAAAAGCTTATGAAGAAGTTAATTATCGGCAATTGGAAGCTAAACCCCGTCACAGTACGCGAGGCAGTATCGTTGGCCCGCAAAATAGACCCCAAACCGAAACATGAGGCGGTTATTTGTCCTCCGGCAGTTTTTTTGGCTTCAGTACAATACCCTCGAGTCGGAGCCCAAGATTGTTTTTGGGAAAATAAAGGGGCTCATACCGGCCAGGTTTCTCCTCTGGCTTTAAAAAGTATGAAGGTGAAGTATTGTCTCGTTGGTCATAGCGAACGCAGGAATACCGGAGAGACAGAGCAGTCAATAAAACTAAAGCTGGAAAGTTTGCTGTCTGTGGGTATTGTGCCGGTCTTGTGTGTAGGTCATGGTACCACGGTAGAGCAGGACGACTTAGAGGTGACGGACGTCATTAAGTCGCAGTTGCAATTCGCGCTTAAGGGCGTAGACGCGTCTCGCGTAGTGGTAGCGTATGAACCCGTATGGGCCATCTCAAGCGGGAACCCCTATGCGACCAAAAAAACCGCCACGCCTGACCATGCGGAGAAAATTAGCATTTTTATCCGTGCCAAATTCAAACCGATGAAAGTGCTGTATGGCGGCAGCGCCAATGCCGCGAACGCGCACAGCTACCTTTCCCAGCCCAATATTGACGGTTTATTAGTGGGGGGTGCGAGTCTGTTGCCGAAAGATTTTAATGCTATGATTAATTTGAGCTTATAGCTAATAGCTTTCAGCTGTTAGGCAACTCCTTCAGCTAAAAGCTAAAAGCTAAAAGCTAAAAGCTCTTGTATGTTATACATTGCATCAGATCATGGAGGTTTTGCCCTGAAGGAGCAACTGAAGGCTTGGTTGCTTGCCACTGCCGGCCGGGTTGTTGACTTGGGCCCGGAAAAGATGGTACCGGACGATGACTATCCCGACTACGCCAGAAAGGTTGCCGCTAAAGTCTCTAAAAATCCGGATACAGACTTCGGAATACTTATTTGCCGGAGCGGTCAAGGGGTTTGCATTGCCGCGAATAAATTCAAGGGTGTGCGGGCGGGGTTAGTCTGGAATACAAAGGAGGCGAAAGCAAGTCGTAATGATGACCATACGAACATCCTTTGCCTGCCGAGTGACTATATACATTTTAAACAGGCGCAACAAATTGTTAAGATGTGGCTTGATACTCCTTGGTCGCGGGACCCACGCCATATTCGGCGTATCAAAAAGATTAGTAAATTAGAGAGCTTATAGCTATTAGCTTTCAGCTGTTAGGTTTATTCCTAAAGCTGTAAGCTGTAAGCTGTAAGCTGTAAGCTTTATGGCTACCATTGTTCCTGCAATTTTAGAAAAGACCAGGCAAGACTTTGAGGCTCGAGCTCGAAGTTTTGAACGGCTACCGGATGCGCTGCGTATCCAGGTAGATTTTGCCGACGGCAAATTCGTATCGAACACTACAGTTTCAATAGGCGAGCTTGATGCTTTGAGCCCCGTATTTACCTGGGAGGCCCACTTAATGGTCGCAGAGCCGGTAGATTTTTTTGATTACCAAATGGCCGGTTTTAGTGTGCTGATTGTACATTACGAAGCGTTTGGGTCAACAGAGCAACTGGAAAGCTCTTTAGGCTCCATAAGAAAGCTGGGCTTAAAAGTCGGATTGGCCTTTAACCCGGAGACGTCGGTAGAACAAGTTGCTCAATATGCAGCTTTGGTTGATCAATATACTATACTCTCTATTCACCCCGGCACTCAGGGGCAGGAGTTTTTGCCCGAATCATACAATCGCATCAAGACCTTGCGAGCCCTACTGCCTGAGGCGCTTATTGAGGTAGACGGCGGGGTGAATCAAGAAACAGCCAGGCGAGCTGTACAGAGCGGCGCGAATCTTTTAGCGGTCGGTTCAGCTTTGTGGGAAGACCCGGTACGAAGCTTTGAGGACTTAGAAAGTAGTTTACAGATATAATGAGCAACACCGCATCCGCTCGGGTTTCAAGGAATTTATTTTTAGAACAAATAGTACCAATTAGCTTGACCGTGTTGACCGCGGTCGGGCTTTGCGGTTTGTTATGGTTGGAAGTTGGATTGCTGAACCGGGTTGCCCGCGCCCGTATAGTGCCCGCCTTACGACTGGGCGATGTGTTGTTGGGTTTAACAATTTATTTAAAAACATCGGTTGATTTTGCAATTTTTATCGCGCGGCTCATGGAGGGGAACCCGGGTTGGCGTTCGCGGGTAGCCATAGAAATTGGCAGTGCGGTTGGGAATGTGGCGGGCACCATGGCCGTTTTGGCCGTGTGGGCATTCTTTAAAGAAGTAAAGCCCTTGCTCGCCCTGATGATTTTTCTAGCTTCATTAGTCTTATTTAAACTGGCGGAGGACGGACTGGAACACGCAAAAACTACGGATAAGAAATATCCAGACTGGTTTAAAACCGCAGTCTATTGGCTAGAGTTTACGCTCGATCGTATTAATAAAGCCATTGCTCCCATTTTGCGGTACGTAATCCCCAAGTTTAACATGGGGGGTAAACAGGGCCTGCGGTTTTGGCCGTTGCTGGGTTTTTCCTTTACTGTGCCGTTCATATTGGGTTTAGACGACTTTGCCGGATATGTACCCGTGTTTAACGTGGTCAATGTATTCGGATTTTCGGTGGGGGTGGTGGTGGGCCATATGCTGCTGAATGTACTCTTGTATCTGT
>JAEUSE010000299.1 GCA_016788805.1 Candidatus Doudnabacteria bacterium | reverse complement strand
CTTAAAAACGTGGACAAAAATGGGTAGTTCTGGTAAAATGGTAACAACTTGCCGGAAATAAGAGGTTTCCGGTGAACAACTAAATATTTAACCATATTTTCTACTTTGATCTGCGGGTGCGCTTTGGCCATCCAAAGAAAAATAGGTAGAAATGAAAGGAAAGCTTTCATGCCGCGATATGAGTTGTGCTACATCCTCGCCGCCGGAGTCAGCGATGACCAGGTCCCCGAGGTAGCCACCCAAATTCAAAAGTTTATCACCGACTTCGGTGGTACAGACATCCAAGAAGAACTCTTGGGCAAGAAAAAACTCGCCTACCCTATTAAAAAGACCCGCAACGGTTTTTACGTGACGGAGACGTTTACCATGCCTGCGAATAAAATAAACGACTTGGAAGCCAAAGTTCGCTCCCAAACCGCAACCGTTATTCGCCATCTTATAATAAACGTCGACGAACATTTAATTCGCAGCGAAAAAGACAAAGTCGCCCAGAGTAAGCTAACCAAGCAAGCCCCAGAAGGCGAGCAAGACCAATCACAGGCTTCACGCCCTGCCCCAGCCGCTGCGCCGGTTGCACGATCCGAAGCAGTCCCCACACCGAAAGTAGAACCGGTAAAGGACGAAGTAAAAGAAATTGCCAAAGAGCTTTCCACCGAAGAGTTGGACAAGCAAATTGAAGCCGCATTGTCTGACGATATAATTAAATAAATCCGAAACACGAAGTCCGAAAAACTAAACAAATTCCAAATTCAAAATTATAAATTAGAAACAATTTTATATTTAAAGTTTCGAATTTGTTTCGAGTTTCGATATTAGAGTTTCGAATTTTATAAACATATGGATTTAAACAAAGTCATGATAATTGGCCGGCTTACCCGGGACCCGGAACTCCGCACTACCCCGAACGGGGCAAGTGTATGCCAACTCTCTCTGGCAACCAATTATGTGTACACCAACCCACAAAGCAACCAGAAGGTTGAGCAGGTGGAGTACCATAACGTGGTACTCTGGCGGAAA
>JAEUSE010000298.1 GCA_016788805.1 Candidatus Doudnabacteria bacterium | reverse complement strand
GAACAAAATAGCGATTTCGTAGTTATTCACTAGAAACACTCCTTTGGTTAAAGCCCGCACTCACAAGCCACTTGCTAGGACGCGAGCTGAGTTAATAGTCAGTACATTCTACCACCCCTACCCCTGTTGGTCAACTATGCCGCCAGTCTTTCGACCAAACTTGGCACATAATCTGGCTGATGATTCTTAAAATAGCGAGCTACAAATCGTGATATGGTAGGTTCTGGTCGACGAATGCCTCCATTACGACGCGCCTTTTCGTATGCCGATTCTACTGGGTCTGCTACTACGTCTACCAATAATCTCATAATTTGAAAACTTGCATGCCGGCGAGCGGTTTCATCTTCTTCAGCTAAAAATTTTTCAACCTCGTCTTTCCCACGTATGGCGTCGAGACCATTTTCTAGAGCATATTTAGCAATATAGTATCCAATCCGCCATTGCGTACCAGGCTGAATACCCACGCTCCCTTCACGATGAAATCGCACAAGCTCAGAGTCGGTCAGCGTATGCACATTCGGCCGTGTTCCGCTTAGGTCAAGTACATTTCTACCTACATACCTTGCTGCGCCAAATAAAACCGTTTGGAAGACTTGTGCGGGAGTTTCTGGCATACGCACCGCTCGATAGATTTGGTGTTTACGCTCATGAACACTTCGTTGCGTCAATTGTACTTGCGCATATCTAAGTACCCGCCTTTCGCCCTGCAGACGTGGATCAGCGGACTCAAAACGTCCGTGGTCAAGATCCTTTTTCCGCCCACCCATATTTTGTAGGAGAAGATATGGTAAGAGTACGCCTGGCAGTGGTTCCTCACAGGGTACAATTTGTGCTTCGGGAACAAATGCATATTCACCACCAATAAAAAAACTCCCGGTGTCGGGAGCATCAGCACTTTGGCCTAGGGGGGAAGTATGTAGGTCTGGTTCTTTACAGTCTCTCAGTGTATCAAACAAGGCTTTCATCCTTCCCCGCTTCGGCTTGTTTGTTTTACCTTCATGGTAGTCCTGGAAAATCAAAA
>JAEUSE010000297.1 GCA_016788805.1 Candidatus Doudnabacteria bacterium | reverse complement strand
ATGCCTGTGCGGCTTGGTCTTTCTTCGGCGGCACGCCGTGCCATTTATAGTCTCCTTCCATAAACTCTACCCCCCTACCCGGAATGGTATGGGCAATAATCAGGGTCGGTCGCTCAAAAATTGACTTTGCTTCATTGCACGCATCTATAATGCTTTCTAAATTATGACCATCCACTTCCAAGACATGCCAATTAAACGCCTCGTACTTAGCTCGAAGATTCTCCAAAGGCATAATGTCCTCGGTATATCCGTCTATTTGGATATTATTCCGATCGACAATGGCGGTCATATTGGATAGCTTTCGGGAACCGGCGAACATAAGGGCTTCCCATGTCTGTCCTTCTTGTTGTTCGCCGTCAGACATAATTACATACACTCGCTGTTTCCGGTGGTCCATTCTGAGCCCCAAAGCCATACCTACAGCTTGGCTCACACCCTGTGCCAATGGACCGCTCGAATTCTCTATACCCGGCAAAGCCAGGTTGTGTGGGTGCCCGTGCAACCGAGTACCAAGCTTCCGAAGCGTCAACAATTCTTCTTTGGGAAAATACCCCGCCTCTGCCAAACTCGCGTACAACACTGGACAAATATGTCCGCACGACAATACCAGCCTGTCTCGTGCCTCCCACGCAGGCTCATCCGGCCGGAACGCCAACACATTAAAATAAAGCGCAGCAAACACATCAGCCATTCCCAAAGGGCCTGCAGAGTGTCCGCTTTTAGCGGCTAACAACATGCTAATAATATCCTGTCGAATGTCGTTCGCCTTATACTTTAAATTGGTAATGGAAAAGTTGTACGGATTCATTATTTTGTTTTATATGTAAATACTAATGAGTCTTATAAGAGCTACCAGGGCAACTAAGGCCCACACGCCGTCCAAAATTTCACCCGAATATGCGCGCTTATAGCGATAATAAGTAATATTTCCGATGGAGCCGACCAGGTTCACCATTTGGTAAGTAAACGACTCAGCCGCTAACCAACCAAAAGAAACAGCCGCATAAGCGCCTACTATGCAGAGCATCCCCCCGTAGCCGCATATTTCAAAAA
>JAEUSE010000296.1 GCA_016788805.1 Candidatus Doudnabacteria bacterium | reverse complement strand
AGCGTCCAGTAGTCTGTTGCGCCGCTTAAGCGAAGCTTCGTATACCGTGAGCGCCCTGGAATATTCCGGGTGCGCTATAGACAACGTCTCATCCAAATAATTGCGCCGCCTAGCAGGCGAGCCCTCGATCAGTCGCATATCTTCTGGGCGAAATAATACTGTAGCCAGTTTCCCCACCATCCCCGCACGAGTTCTCGCCACCCCATCCACTAAATACCTCCGCTTCTGCGTGCGTTTACCCATATACACCCCGCGCGTGAGCACGACCGATAGCTCACTCCGCTCATCATTACTCTCCACCACTCCAGATACGCTCGCCAGGTCTGCTTCAAACTTGATCATCTCTGAGGTCTCCCCCGCCCGCTCAGACAATCCGGTAGCTAGGAGATAGATGGCCTCTAGTACATTAGTCTTCCCCGCCCCGTTTGGCGCCACAATAATAGTGGTGTTGCCAAAGTGGAATACTTGCTTCGTATAGCTGCGGAAATTATCTAGCGTCAGTCTCTCGAGTCTCATCTACCCTATTATACCCTGTAGAGTAAAGAATAATCTTTAAAAAACAGGCGTTGGATAAAATTTTGGCGACACTATTATTTTTCCTTTAAACAAAATGCGCGACGCGCCAGCAGGCAAACGTTTTGAACTCTAGCTAAAATAATACCTGAGTCCACAAATTTTGTCCGACACCTGAGTTTATTATTTTTGGCACTTCTCGCACACCCATGTCCCTCTCCCCCCTACCACTATTCTCTTCAGCGCCAACCCACAATTATTACACGGCTCCCCGGTTCGTCCATAAGTCAAAAATTCATTTTGGTACCCACCCCTACCCCCATAAAAGTCGCGGTAAGTATTATCCGATGCTCCCCCAGTGGCTAGTCCTCGCTCCAAAACCGAGCACAAGCTCTTGCGTAATTTTGCGACTTCTGTAAGCCGCAAGCTTTTTGTTGTACGCTTGGGATCAATCCCCGCGTGCACGAAACAATAATCGCCAAGCACGACATAGCGTTCGAGCGTGCGCAAGAACACGCGGTGAGCGTCCGGCATCAAGTCATTAAG
>JAEUSE010000295.1 GCA_016788805.1 Candidatus Doudnabacteria bacterium | reverse complement strand
GGATGTGGGAGTAGTATGCGCTGCCAAATACTCATTCGTCACGGCACTGATGGCGTCATTAAGACTCGCCGCACGCTCACTATGCACAAGTAACTGCTCGCGCATTTTAGCGGAAATTTTCGGTATGATTTGCCGCCGCACGTAGTTGCGCAAGTAAGTTTCATCCTCATTGGTGCTATCTTCCCGCCACTGCAATGTATGCAAATGAGCATAAGCCCGTATCTGTTGTTTTGACCATCCCAGCAGAGGTCGACGGATTTCGGGTGTCGAACGCAGAGAGCTTAAGCCCCGGCTTTTGGTGCCACGCAGCCAGTTAATGATGATAGTTTCCAACACGTCGTCTTGGTGATGTGCCGTCACGATAGCTTCCGCCTGATGCTCATCTTTTACTCTGCGCAGAAAATCATAGCGCGCATTCCGTGCTACCGCCTCACTAGCTCCCGCGCCCAACTCTGCGCGCTCATATACAAACGGCAAACCGCATGCTGCGGCCAGTTCTTGCACGAACTGCCTATCTGCATCGGAATCCGGGCGAATGCCGTGGTCGAAATGCGCCACGATCAGTTGGTAGGTGGTAGGTGGTAGGTGGTAGGTGGCATGGGTTTTTGGATTTGATTGAGATTTGGTGGCTCCTTGCGCGAGCAGATGCAGTAAAACGACACTATCAACCCCACCGCTGACTGCCACGACATACTTCCCAGCTGGCAATTCTACATCCATATGACATAATTATAAGATGAAACGACCAGATTTGGATAGATTGATTGAACTCCAAAGGCTGCTGCAGGCGTTTGGGTCGGTTGACCGCGTCGTCCACCGCGAGCATAACGGTACCATGCGCCAGGAGACCGATGTAGAACATAGCTATAACTTAGCTATGACCGCCTGGTTTATAGCGCCACATTTTCCTAAACTTGACCATGATTTGGTAATCCGCTATGCATTAGTGCATGACCTGGTAGAAGTGCACGCCGGCGATACATATGTATATGGTTCGCGCGAAGAACTAGCTAGCAAACACGACCGAGAAGCGGCAGCCGCTTCAAAATTGGCTGCCGAGTGGAGCGACTTCCCTGAGTTGCACGAGCTCATAC
>JAEUSE010000294.1 GCA_016788805.1 Candidatus Doudnabacteria bacterium | reverse complement strand
ATCGCGTATATGAATTTAAACATCAAAGCAACCAAGACTACTCTTACCCCAAGCTTGCAGGAAGAAATAGAAAAAAAACTTTCCGTACTGGAAGACTTCTTACGTCCGGAAGACAAAGTGCAGGTAGAAATTGAGGCACGCGCGAGCAAGGATAATTCTCAAGAGTTTCGAGCGGAAATCATTATTCGTCCGAGTGGTTTGTTCGCCGATGCGTCGGGTGCCGACGTGTACGAAGCGCTTGATTTAGCCGTGCCAAAAGTAAGACACCAACTAATTAAAAGCAAAGATAAAAAAGTTTCCGAGCGGCGAAGTTTTGGCGGGTTGAAATGGAAGTTTTGGAAACGCGACTGATCTTTTTTGTCATTCCAGATTCACTCCCGACTCCGAGTCGGGACGAGCGCGGGAAATCTGGAATTTAGCTTTTAAACCTGGATCCCGGCTCAGGGGCCGGGATGACAATGTGAGGTGTTTTTTAACGTTTACGAGTTATCGATGTCGCAAGAAGGAGTTTGGGACGCGGAATATAAAAATCCAAAATTGGTCTCCGGTACGCTGGAGCCGCAGTTAGACTTTAAACATTTTATAAAGTTTTGGCGTAAAACCACCAAACAAGCTTTGGAAGGTGCACGTGTTTTAGACTTGGGCAGCGGCATAGGCAAACATGCCCTATTTTTGGCCGAACGCGGCGCAAAAGTAGAGGGGGTAGAAATATCGGGTACGGCTGTTCAAAAGGCGCAGACGGTTACCAAAGAGCGTGGCTATGAATCGCAAATTACCTACCGTAAGCAGAGTGTGGGTGCAGCGTACCCGTTTCCGGATGCGCATTTTGACTTGGTTATAGACGTGCTTACTTCTAACTCCTTGCGTGCGAACGAGCGGGATGCGTACTTGAGAGAGTCTGCGCGGGTGCTGAAACCCGGTGGCTGGATGTTTGTAAAAATATTATGTTTAGACGGAGACGCAAACGCACGAGCGTTGTTAGAAAAGTTTCCGGGTAAGGAGCCAGGGATGTATCGCATGCCCGGACTAGGCCTAGAAGAGCACGTGTTTATCGAGCAAGAGTTTAAAAACTTTTACAGCCGTTTATTTACCATA
>JAEUSE010000293.1 GCA_016788805.1 Candidatus Doudnabacteria bacterium | reverse complement strand
AGTTCCCAGTTGCGGTTGGAACGCGGACCAAAGGTAATACCACCTTTACGCCAGAGCGGGCTACGCGTTGAGCCGGCACGGGCGCGACCGGTACCTTTTTGCTTCCACGGCTTTTTACCGCCTCCGCGAACATCACCGCGGGTTTTGGTGTGAGATAAACCACCGCGAGCATTAGACTCTTGAGCGCGTACGCTTTCGGTAATCAAATGCAAGGAAGTTTTTACCCCAAAAAGCTGGTCGTTCAAAACGACTTCGCCGACGGATGCACCAGTTTGGTTGTATACAGGAACTTTCATATATCATCTAACCGCAGATTCACAGATTCCGCAGATGACGCTGATTTGAATGCTAGCTCTAACTAGTCTTTCTTTGATTTAAATCAGTGTTATCTGTGTAATCCGCGCATCTGTGCTTTATTTCTTTTTCTTCTCTTCCTTAACTTCTACAGGCTTGCCCACCGGCTTCACGGTACCGGTAGAAACAATTTTTACCATTCCGTTCCGGTGTCCGGGAACCGCACCCTTAACTGCGATTAAGCCTTTCGCCACGTCTACACTTACTACCTGCAAGTTCTTTACGGTTACTTGAGTCGTACCCATATGGCCCGCCATGCGCAAACCCTTGCGAACGTGCTGAGGAAAACGCTGACCGATACTCCCAACACTGCGCGGTCGGTCATGGCCATGACTGGCCGGAAAACCTGCAAATCCGTGGCGCTTGATGGCACCGGCAAATCCGCGACCCTTCATCGTGCCGACACAAGTGACCAGCTCACCAATTTGAAAAGTGCCCAAATCTAAGGCTTGTCCTTCTGAGTATCCGGAAGCATCTGCAACTGTAAATTCAACTAATTTACCAACCCCTTTTGTGCCCTTAAGCTGACCCGTAACCGCTTTGCTATGGCTGCGCTTGCCGGCGATGGAAGCTTTCACACCAACCTGAACTGCTTCATACTTATCTTTCCCTGTCTTTTGCTTCACTCGAGTCACAACCATGGGGGTTGCCTTGAGTACTGTAACCGGAATAACTTCCCCGCTCTCGAGGAAGTGCTGAGACATATTAAGCTTTTTCGCTACTATGAAATTCATATAATATTGCACCGCAGATTCA
>JAEUSE010000292.1 GCA_016788805.1 Candidatus Doudnabacteria bacterium | reverse complement strand
CGGCGTAACATATTGCGAACAGCAGTGTTCCGACCGCTAGCCCTACTAGCGGCCAATTTATTTTTTTCATCAACCCTCCCAAAGTTAGGGGCCCGAAAGCCAGTATTTTTATCTTGCCTCCCTTCAATTTGATTTAGGAACACTCATTTGAGTGACAGCGTATTATGCGCCAATCTGGTTATTTTGTCCATTACTTAAAAACACCTCGCTTGCGAGGTGTTTTTAAGTAGTAAAAATGGTCTGCACTATTGCGCTACTCGGTATTGAGTAATAATAATCCAGGTGCCGACGTAGGGTCGGACTTCGGCAAAGCCGTGTTCGTTTACTTGTTTCCAACTCGCCGGGGTGGTGGGTTTGCTGCCGCCAAAACCGTTAGTCCACAGCAGCCAGACCGTCTCGCCGGCTTTGGCGCCTTGCTCAAAGTAGGGCAGCAGGTCTGCGTCCGTAAGAATGGCGGTACCCGCGAAGTGGGGCATGTTACGAGTGGTGGTTTGACCTCCGGAAAAAAGCAGCGGTTTCGGCCAGCCGACTAAGCGAACCGGGAGCGGAGAGTCTTCGGTTAAGTCTTGTAGCGCATAGGTTCGGGAAATCATGTTGGGTGCGGCAGCGGCTTCCTTTTGTGGAGGCGGAGTCTGGCTTAAGTAATATTTTAAATTAAAAAACTCAAAGCTACTTCCTACATAGAGCTTGTCGGCCGGGGATATGTTGGATTGTAAATATGCTACCGCGGCGGCCATGCCCGGTTTTGTTTGAACTTGCAGGTTGTTCCAGTAATAGAAAAAAGAACCAAGACAGGCGAGTACATAGAGTCCGAGTAGGGTGTAGCGTACGAGACTACTTTTTATATAGGCAAACCAGACGCCCAACGCGATTGCATAAAAAGTGGCCGCGTAGAGGAAGTATCGGACCAAGTAGACCGAGCTATCTTGTCCTTTGAGTTTTGCGAGCAAGGCAAACAGTAGTGCGCCTCCGAACGGCGCGAGTGTGGCCATTACGGCAAGCCAGGTGTACGCGTTAGCTGCTTTGCGCACGAACTGTACAAATACGTACAGGGAAAAAACCACCGCAGTTACTATAAGTATTTGGCTTCCCGGGCGGTGGACGTCTAGAC
>JAEUSE010000291.1 GCA_016788805.1 Candidatus Doudnabacteria bacterium | reverse complement strand
ATAGTGACTATCGGCGGTTGCGACTAATTTAAGATTGTGTCTGCGTGCCAGTTGGACGAGCTTTTGCAGGCGCTCTTCGAGCTGCTTTCCTTCTCCGTGGTTGCGGTCGCGCTCTGTTCGTTGTATTTCGATTAAAAAGTTTTCAGGGCCAAAAATATCCAGGTATTGTCGGAGGACTTCTTCGGTCCGCTGTTCGTTACCGGAAGCAACAGCCTTCGGCAGCTCGCCACCCGGACACCCGGATAGCGCAATAAGCCCTTCGCTGTGGGCTTTTAGAAAGGCCTTGTCTACACGTGGCTTATAATAAAAACCTCGGGTGTGCGCTTCCGTAGTTAGGAGAATTAAGTTTTTATAGCCGGCATCGTTTTTGGCAATAAGCGTTAAGTGGAAATAGTCGCTATCAACTTTCCCATCTTTATCCTCCATGCCGCGCGGGGCGATGTAGGCTTCCATACCGATGAGCGCTTTTATACCGGCCTGCTTGCAGTTGTAATAAAATTCTACAGCACCATACATGACGCCGTGGTCGGTGAGGGCGATGGCCGGCATGTCCAGCGCTTTGGCACGCTCAATAAGCCCTTCAATTCGGGACAGGCCGTCCAGCAGGGAGTAGTGGCTATGGGTATGGAGATGCACAAAGCTCATAGATAAGTAAATTCGAAATCTTAATATCGAAATCCTAAACAAATTACAAGCTCTAAAGCCCAAATGTTAATTGTCGGTTTGGAGGTTTAGAGTTTTGATATTGTTTAGGATTTGATGCTTTGTAGTTCGGGTTTGCTTTGTATAGTATACCATTCCGTTCCCAATTTGATATACTAAGGATATGCAGATTTTATCTGACGACACCAAGGATGCGTTAAAGCTGGCCTGGCTTTCGTTTGTGGAGGCTTTGTATACTTTTCCGCCGGTCCAAAGAGCCGTGCTCATTTTTGGGGTGATTATGATTATTCCCGGGTATTGGTTGTTTCGGGTCGGGGCAAACACTTTTTATAATTACCAGTATCGGGGTTACCGGGTAGAGGCGCGGCCTTCTTTTACGAACCCCCAAAGCTTAGTTGTCGCCCCGGTGGTAGTATTATCCGCCCCGGGAGGGTTTATGGGTTATGTGAAAATTCAGAATCCAAATTTGGATATTAGCG
>JAEUSE010000290.1 GCA_016788805.1 Candidatus Doudnabacteria bacterium | reverse complement strand
TGACCTTAATCGGATAAGGGAGCTCATTGGTTTTATCTTTGTCTATGAGCGGTGAAGAACCACCGGTGGCGGTCAGTCCACCGGGGCTGGACGTTACGGTGTAGGAAGTAATAGCCGATCCGCCGTTTGAACCCGGAGCGCTAAAGGTAATTGTCGCCTGACCGTTACCGCCAACAGCAACAATACTAGTGGGAGCACCAGGCACCGTTGCCGGAGTCACTGCATTACTAGTACTTGAAGCCACACTTGTGCCGTTGCTATTGGTTGCGGTGACCGTAAACGTATAAGCAACTCCGTTGGTTAAACCGGTAACAACGATTGGTGAAGAACCACCCGTTGCAGTGAACCCGCCAGGACTGGAAGTGACGGTATAGCTGGTGATGCTAGAGCTGCCATTATCTACGGGTGGTGAAAAAGTAATAGTCGCCTGACCATTACCAGCCACTGCCACTATATTAGTTGGCGCGCCGGGATCCGTTTGATAACTAAAATATGGATACGTGTTATTTTCATCAATATCCCAAACAAGTGAAGTAAAGTCCCAACCAGCGAAAGTTGCTTCTTGTACCATTTCTGCGGTTATCTTGCCAGTCATACCAGCTGGGTCTGCGCCATTGCCAACACCATCCCCAGCTGCGTACCCAGAGGTTGTTGTATCCCAATATGTAGAGACATATGTTCCGCTTGTTGGTAAACCGGTAATACCTCCAACATACTCCTGGGAAGCAGAAGATCCAATTGCTCCAGAAGCGCCGCCGGCGCCGCCAGTCCCACCAGTACCCGCAATACCGCCGGCACCGCCTGCGGCGCCGTTGGTCTTTGTCCCTGTTGGTACACCAGAAGAATAAACATTTGTAATCACAGAAGCAGCTTGGCTACCGAGTAGTCCCCCCACATGTGCATTAGCACCGGCGCCACCATTACCGCCAGCGCCGCCCGTACCATTACCGCCAGCCGCACCGCCGCCAGCCGCACCGCCATTGCCACCATTACCGCCACCACCGCCATTACCCGGAGTACCAGCAGTCGCAGTCACACTGCCTAACGCATACGCATTAGAAATAGTTCCAGTGTTCTGACCAACCAAACCTCCGCCGGTAACAGCACCGCCGACTCCTCCCACCCCTCCGGCACCACCAATAGTTCCGGCACCGCCATTAC
>JAEUSE010000028.1:5859-8561 GCA_016788805.1 Candidatus Doudnabacteria bacterium | reverse complement strand
TTAATGATTATAAATATATTATACGCTACTCTTGAGGTTATATAAGGCTATTTTAATTTCTCGCTTAACCACGCGGCCAATTCATAGGCGAGACGGTTAAAAGACCCCACAGCCATAACTATTACTACATCTCCGGGTACTAGTTCTTGCTCTAGAATTTCTAACGCCTCCTGCTTGGTGGCGACCGGACGAATATGCGTATAGTGAGCAGCCACGGCAGACAGCACCTCGTCATCGGTAATACCCGCGTTGTTCTGTTGCTCCCTGGCTCCGTATATATGCGCAAGCAGCACCTGGTCGGCTGCGTCAAAACTCGCGACTAAGTCTTGTAGGGTTGCCTTAGTCCGGCTATAGGTGTGAGGCTCAAATATAGCCCACACCCGCGCATGGGGAAATCGAGTTTTAGCCGCTTCTAAAGTCTCGCGGACCGCCGTCGGGTGGTGCGCGTAATCATCAACTACGGTTATACCTCCCCTAGCCCCTCCGATATTAGAAGGGGAAGAGTGGGTAGGTTCTGTATGAGCAGAGGAAGAAAGAGGATAAATTATTTCAAACCGTCGCTTTACCCCGGAATAAGATAATAAATGTTTCTGCACAAGTTCTTGCTGGAAACCCAACGCGCGCAGCGTAGCAATAACCGCCAATGCGTTGTAAATATTTATCTCCCCCGGCAAACTGATTTCATACCGCTCAGTCCGAACATTCTCCGGGTCTAGTCGGTTAATGACAGCAAAAGTAGAACCTCCGCCGTGGTATAAAATTTCTGTAGCCTGTATGTGAGCGGTGTGGTGTATGCCAAAGGTAAACGAGCGGCCGGTTTCCCGGTAGATTATATCTGCCAAGTCGGCGTTGTCGCCGTTATAGATAATTAAACCGTCATCGGGGACGTTGGCCACCAACTCTCTAAACTCGGTCTTTATTTCGTCTAAATTAGCAAACACATCGGGATGGTCAAACTCTAGGTTAGTCAACACCAATATATCGCCTTTGTAATAATGCATTTTAGGCGTAGCATCGTCCACGGTGGCCTTGTACTCGTCTCCCTCAAACACAAAATAATGTCCTGTTCCGGAATAAAAATTGGCGTTGTACTCTTTCAGCACCGCCCCTACCATGTACGAAGAATCATCAATATGCCGAAGCGCGTGCCCAAGCCAACCGCTGGTGGTAGACTTGCCGTGAGTCCCCGCCACCACCACGCGAAGCTTGTTTTGCGACAACGCGTACAATAGCTCCGGAAAAGAAACAAACTGAATACCCTCTTCCATAAGCCAAGCCACTTCCGGATTTTGCGCGCTCTCTCCGGCCGATACCACATACAAATCGGCGCCGCTCGCCGCAATTTGGTCCCGATAGTAGCCGGATAAAATTTCTATACCATGCTCTTCTAAAACAGTTTTGGCGGGCGGATAGACCGTAGCAGCGTCGCTCCCCACCACTTGATACCCTTGCTCCTTCGCCAATCCGGCGGTAGCCGACATGGCAATACCACCGATACCAACAAAATATATTTTTTTTATTTCCGCAATATCCATACGCGATACTATTTGTTACTTGCTGCTTGTTGTAAAAGGCTTTGAATGCGGGGCAAATTATCCAACGCGGTCTGCCTCCCCTCCTCATACAGTCCTTTAATATTGGCAATGCTCACACTATCCCCAAACTTTCCTAGGCCCTGGCTAATGATGACATCGCATCCAAAATTGTCGGTATTTTTCGCACTCGCTGCCTCTGCCTTGCTAGCCAAATCCAAACTTCGCCCAAGGACTTTTAGCCAACTATGCCCCCCGGTTTCATCTTCAGGAAACAAATCTATAGCCTCTAAGTAGTCGTCCGCCCCACCGGATGTAAAAACCCGCCGAAACAAAGACCAGCCTCTGGTTACCGGACCCATAACTAGTTCATTTCGGGCAAAATTGTACCAACCACGCAACCGCATGTGAGACGCTAAAAAAATATGTCGTGTGGCTTTGGCGTCCACACCCACTACAACATCCACCCCGGCCTCTCGAGCCAACTTGCCGGGAATAACGGAAAGGAGCCCGCCGTCTACCAAATGCCTACTCCCCCATTGCACGGGCGAAAAAATCCCGGGCACGCTGCAAGTAACCCGCATACCCCGAGCCAAATCCCCAATAGCTAAGGGTACGGTTTCACCGGAGTTTAAATCTGAAGCCACAAAATATAATTGTGGCGATACCGCATCAAAGGTTTTTGAGAGTGTATAGTGCTCTCTAAAATACTCCTCCACAATATCCAACGTATAATAGCCGCCTTTTTTCGCTCTTCCCAGTAACGCGCGCAAACGGGGCCAACTCATGGTAAATAAATCGTGCTTCAGCTTTTCCAAAGTTCCGCAGGCAAAACTTGCCGCTACCACGCTTGCGCCCGATTGAGCGGCAATAACGTCTACCGTAACATCGTTCTCTTGGAGCACTTCTAAAAACCCAACATAAAAAACGGAGCGCGCGGCTGCTCCGGAGAGTGCAAGGCCAAGTTTTGGTCGAGTAGATCTACCGTTCATTACTTTTTAGCTTTACGCTTTGCTTTAAAAATATTTTTCGGAAGCCGGTGAACGGGTTGCTCGCTTTGCACGGCATGCATAACCACGTCCGAAACTAACAGAGCGCCGTCTTCCGGCATAAGCTCACTCATATTCTTAACGAGCCTCTTCTGCAGCGCATGCTCAAACAACAAACCCC
>JAEUSE010000028.1:0-5849 GCA_016788805.1 Candidatus Doudnabacteria bacterium | reverse complement strand
ACCGCGCTTCCATCTGGGGCGACTCATAGATCATGCCGGCTGTATGCGTGAGCAAATGGCGTAGGCGAATTTCCTCGCGTCCTTCACCGGTAAAGGTGGGTAGTAGATGATGCGCCGGCCGGCTGAGGGTCAATACACCCTGTTCCACCACAAGCGCCGCCTCTTTTTCAGCTAAAAGGGCGGCATTTGCCTCTTGGTGGCTGCGAGGCATCGGAACTATTATAGCTGGCTTGTGGATAAGTGCAAGCTCGGTAATAGTGCCTAAACCGGCCCGGGCCAAAACTATGTCGCAGGCCCCATACGCGAGTGCCATGTCAGAAATAAACTCATACGCTCGATAGTGCTCACTATCCTCTCCGACCTGGCCCCGCCCTTTACCGGTAATATGAATAACATTCAAAAATCGAGTCAATAAAGGCAAAGCTGAAACTACCAGCTGATTCAAGGCGAGAGAGCCCGTACCCCCGCCCATAATCAACACTGTCGGATATTTCGCGTCCAAGCCAAACTTCTTTAACGCGGTTTCTCTTTTGGGAATTTCCAACTGCCGTACCGGATTCCCTGTCCAGAGCAAGCGCTCATCCGCCTCCTCATCCAAATGACGCAGCACCCAACCCGGAGGAAAATCCAACAACGAACTCTGAAAAGTAACGGTAATTTTTTGAGCGATGGGCGCGCACAGCAAATTGGCCAAACCAGGCACTACATCCTGTTGATGCACTATAACCGGCACACCCAAAACCCAAGCAGCCCACATGACCGGTACCTGTACAAAACCGCCCGCACCCAAAACGCAATCCGCATCCAGACGACGCAGCAAAAAATAACTTTGTACAAATCCGATCAAAATTTGAAACGGCGCTATTACATTTTTGATAGTCCAATACCGATGCAATTTGCCGCTCTGAATAGCCCGATACCGAAGACCTGCATTTTTAGCCAAACGCTGTTCAATACCGTTTCGAGTACCCACAAACACAAACTCCGCTTCGGGCATAATTGTTCCCAGACTCTCCGCAACGGCCAACAACGGTGTAACCGGTCCCGCACTCCCACTCCCCGCAAGCACGATAAGTTTTTTATGTTTCGTATTTTTTTTCATACTTAATTAGTTATCAGCGAGTAATGTCGCGGACACGGGAAGATCAATCGGCTTACCGCTCGCGGCTCTCACTATGTCCAAAGTTTTTTGCGCCGCCTTGTGCCAGTCAAAAAACCGACTACGGGCTATGGCCATTTCTTGCTTATGTTCATAATACTGACGGTCTACTGCCAGTAACCGCAACTGCTCGGCAATATCGTCCGGATTGCGCGCGTCAAAATACAAAGCTGCGTTATCGTAGACTTCGTTAAAGACCGATGTGTTAGCCACGGCCAATGGCAAACCAAAACGCATGGCCTCAACGCCGGGCAAACCAAAGCCTTCGTTGAGTGATGCATTTACGTAGGCATGCGCGCCCTGATACAGCGCGGCTAATGTTTCGTCATCTACGTAACCGGTAAAGACCAAATGGTCCTTATGCTTTATTTCCAACGCTTTAAATTTTTCTTCCGGGTAGTGCGCGTCTACTTTACCCGCATATACTAAGTCTACATCAAGTTTGTACTTATCGAGTAGCACGTCAAAACCCCGAGCCAACCCGACTATGTTTTTCTTACGCTCCAACGTGCCCACAAACAAAAAGTATGGTCGGGTCAACAAAAACCGCTGTTTGACTTGCTCAACCAACTCTTCCGGTTGCTCCTCTAAAAACGCACCTTCATAGACCACACTAGTTTTGTCCATGGCTTCCGGAAAGTAATGCGCAATGTCCGCCTTTGCCGCCTCAGACGGCGCGATAATTGCCCGAGACGCGCGGGCCGCGTGTTCCATTTCCATTTGGTAAGCTTTAAACCACAACCAGCGACTTTTTTTGTGCCCGCTTATCCGATGATGCACCATATCGTGAATAGTCACTACAAACGGCTTTTTGTACCAAATAGGATGGTTAAAGTTAGGAAAAAACATCACATCCACCGGCGTGTTGTTCAACACCCGTAAAAACACTGTCTGCTCGGCAATTGAATAATGCCGCGCCGAAACCTTGACGAGTTCTACATTTAGCGATTGGTCTAGCACATCTAAGTCGGCCGGTGCAACACTTTCGTTATAAAACACGTAAAACGTATCATGCGGGTCTATCGCGAGCATGGCCTTAAGCAACTCGAAAGCATACCGGCCAATGCCGGCATTTAGTGTCCCGCCCATTCTAAAATCAAACCCAATGTTCATCTATAATCTAATAATATCTTAAAAACTCTATTGCTCCAAAGCCCGCACTAACCCGCGAAACGCATCTACTTCAACCAATTGCCCCTCTTTGAGTTGTGTAGTTGCATACTTCGTACCAACAATGCATGGTTTACCCAACTCGCGGGCTACTATTGCCGCGTGAGCAAGAATACCACCCCTATCTGTTACAATTGCCGCCGCCTGCTGCATAAGCGGGACATACTGCGGTGTGGTCATATCGCAGACTAACACCTCTTCACCGGTTACAGTGGCTGCAGCTACCATGTCAAACGGCACAATGCGCACCCGGCCGCGGGCAACCCCCTTATTGCCAATTTGTCCGCTCAGTTCATTCAACGATACGGTGGGAATTGTGGCCACGTAGTCTTCATAGGATTTACCTAATAAACGATTATAATCTATAAACCAGGTTCCCCATTCTTCCGACTGCACGGTTTCAAAGTACCCAAGTAGGTGCTCATGCGCAAACTCTGCCTGTAACTCTCGTACCAATTCCGCCTGCTGTGCTGCGTCCGTTACACGTAAGAAACCGACTGCTTCATCTAAATACAGTGCTAGTCCGTCTGCCTGCTCTGAAAGCTGCCACGCATCGTCTGTCCAATGTTTAGCAAATGTAATGGGCGCATGGTCGGTATACAACCCTTGAGTGAGCTGTTCATGACTTCCTTTGGTCACTTCACCAAACACACCAAGCTTGTTGACTATAAAGATGGTAGACCATATGTGCGTGCTGGGGTGTGGTACAAAGTCTACCCGGTACAAGGCTGGGTCTAAGTGTTGGTCTAAGTACCACTCGAGCGCTTTGGTTATGGTATGGCCACGCATGCGTAACTTTTGATGGCTTGCGTCATACGGTATAGCTCGCACGGCGCATAACTCATGACCGTGTTCTTTCATAAACTCCTGGAACTCCGGCGTGTTATCCGCTATATCTTGTCCGCTAAACTGGGTTGGCTTATCAAACGGCAAGCCAATAACCCGGTTTAGGACCTTTAACCGTTCACGCTTTTCGTAGTCCTCCGCCTGCATGGCTTCCGTACCGGCGGCACCTATAGCCTTGAGCCAGTCCGTCATGTTCACCTGCTGCTTGTAAAACTCAATTGGATCCATAAGTATACAAAAAATTATTTAGCTTTTTCTAAAATTCTCACTATCCCATTCGTCGCATCCACCTCCACCAAGTCACCATCGTGCAACACATGCGTGGCAACCTTGGTTCCCACAATGCATGGCTTCTGTAGCTCACGAGCGCTGATAGCTGCATGGCAGGTAATGCCACCCTCATCTGTCACAAATGCCTTGGATAATTGTATGTACGGCAAGAAATTGGCATTGGTCATAACAGTCACCACAATAGACTCTTCGGTTACTTTACCCAAATCTTCCCTCGAATGCACCACCGCTACTACACCTTGCGTCACACCGCCGAACGCAGAGCTACCAGATATTTTGTTCGTAGACATAGATACAACTTGCTCGGGAGGTACAAAATCGTGCTCAACACAGTACTGTTCAAAGCTTTTGTGAGTCTGTAAAAGAGTGCTGTCTAGTATATAACCTGGCTGCCTAGTGGCAACACCCCCCCAGTCAACCTGCTCGCCCATCAGAAGATGTCGCAACTCCTCAATAGATACAAAATGGGCAAGCTCAGGCCGCTGCGCTGAATACCAGTGTAAGATACATTTCTCCAACTCAGCATCAAGCTGATATAACACGCCTTCCGACATTTCTCGTGAGGCCCACGCCTCTGGTTTTGCATTTACAAAATCGTCACTGACCACAAAAATATAGAACGACATGATTCTACCCGCTAGCTCCAAAGCATCCAATATATTATTAGAATTTATATTCCCAACTAAACGCTTTAATTGCCCGACTTGATTTTGAAACTGAGCGTTTAGCTTTAAAAACAACTCTTCATCCTTAATCAAGTTTTGCGTAACCACCTCCTTAAAAGATTTAAACTCACCCATAGGATGATAAAACCGCACCAACGATCCGTCATAATGAAATATAATCGGATACGCCGCACCGAAACTTTCCGCAAAATACTTTCCGTATCCAGCTTGCCACGCCTGTACGGATAGCAAAGACAAGTCTCTTTTTACTGTGGGTCTTAAAGTTTCCATATATTACCCATTAGCCTTTTCTAATATTCTTACTACCCCATTAGTCGCGTCCACCTCCACTAAGTCACCATCGTGCAAAATATCAGTCGCATTCCCCAAGCCTACAATGCATGGTACCGCAAGTTCCCTGCTTATAATGGCCGCATGAGACAAAAGGCCACCCTGATTAGTTAAAATTGCACCAGCTTTTTTGCACGCTAAAAGTAATTCGGGAGAAGTAGACTCAGCAACAAGCACATCGCCTTGGTTCATTACTGTAATTTTTGCGGATACTGCTTCAAAGTCTTCATAGCCGTAATGAATGACTTTTACTAAACCTGTATATCTACCAGAATTTGCTACAGTCCCCTGTAGAATTGTACGAGCAGCTTGTTCTGACTCAAGAAAGAAAGACAAAAAAGTATCCACCTCTCGCCCCGAAAGAGTAGATACTTGCCCGTGTTCGACATGGAAAATAAAAGCATCTTTACGTCGAGCAATTTCTTCCGACAATACACCCTGCCCATGAAACAACTGGCGCAACTCGAAAACGCCGTGAAATTTTATATCTTTAAGGCCCAAGCCAAATTTGACCCCTAAGAGAGTTAGGAAGGTATCAAAATAGTTACCTGAACTAAAGAACATCTCGTTCATAAGAGAACGACCCCACTCTTTTATCTTGGCCATTTCGAGCAAGTTTTGCCCAAGCGTTTCATTCTTACTAGATTCCGCGTACGCCTTATCAGAATAAAAAAACTCCGCTTTGGAATAGTAAATAAAAAGTCTCGCAAAAAACTCTATAGCTCTATCAAACAGCATCTGGTCGACATCCTTCCAAGTTATCACGTCTTGAAAGAATACCCTACTTTCTTCTCTAAAATATTCAAAATCATTTTTGTATACTAAAAATTTTTCCTCACTACTAAGTAAGTCCACTCCAATAGTGAGAGTTGAAGTAACAACACGGTTAGGTAAATAATTGGTCCATATTCCGTTCTTACTTATAATGACACACCCCAACGACTTATACGTTTGCATGTACAAATCAGAAAACAAATATGGCAAACCACCGCCCCGCCATTGGAAAAGTCTCTGGTAGTCTCGAACAGACTTTATTATCGTTGTGGGTGACTTAATCACATTTAAAGTAGTAATAGGCCTACTTTGGGTAATGTAAAACTGCCCATTAGCCCAGGCCCATTCTATGTCACACGGAAAGCCGTAGTGGTTTTCTATTTGAACGATGAGGCGAGAAAGTTCAAATATTTGGATATCGGAAAGTTTTTGAGGCATTGTGCTTTTCCCCCCTCCTCTTGAGGAGGGGTTGGGGGAGGTCGCAGTAACGTCTGCAACAACAGAATTTTCTATGACCCCGCCTAACTCCCCCTCTTGAGGGGGAGAACAAGAAACCCACCCACTGCCGCCATTTGCAGAACGTATTAACATGC
>JAEUSE010000289.1 GCA_016788805.1 Candidatus Doudnabacteria bacterium | reverse complement strand
AGGAGTATCCGTCCTTCATAATAAACTCACGCACACGAAGCAAGCCGCCTCGTGCCCGGAGCTCATCTCGAAACTTAGGCGAGAACTGGTAAATATGAAACGGAAGATCCCGATAGCTAATGGTAAATTTACGTACCAAATCCACGAACATTTCTTCCGCGGTACCGCCTAACGCGAATTCACTCCCCCGTCGGTCTTTCACTTTCATCAGTTCAAACCCTGCGGTGTTGGTGCGGTTGGTTTCCTGCCAAAGCTCCAAAGGATGCAAAATTGGACTCACCATCTCCTGCGCGCCGGCTGCGTCCATCTCTTCCTTGACGATTTGCACAACCTTTTGCTGAACACGCTGACCGATGGGTAAGAAATAATACCGACCGGCCACGGACTCCCGCACATACCCGGCTTGCTTCAAAAGTCGGGAAGAGGCGGCCGTTTCATCATCGGATACAGTTTTACTCGTTTTTAAAAAGTATTTAGATTGCCTCATAAAAAAGAATTAAGAATTTTGAAGTATGAATTATGCAGTATCACTCCGTGCTAAGTACCCACACTTCCTGATTCATAATTCATGCTTCCGGCCCGGCCCTAGCCGCCGAATAATTTACTCACAATTTGACCAACGCCGCCGAAACTACGTACATCGTTAACGGATACCGCGAGTATTAAGCCCAACAGCGCAATAAAGCCTATTGAATTCACCCACGCCTCTACCGCCTGATTATTTTTTCGGCCCCGAACCTTCTCGATAATCAAAAAGAGGACGCGACCGCCATCCAGCGCGGGAATAGGCAACACATTAAACACCGCTAAATTTAGAGACAAAAATGCCGTAAATTGCAGGACGTAAGAAACCCCTAACTGGCTCGCTTGTCCGGTCAACTGAGCAATCTTCGCGGGCCCGCCCAGTTGCCCAAATGTCACGTTTCCGCTCACTAAACTGTATAAACCGACAAATATATTACCTAATTGGCCGTACACGCTCTTTGCACCCATTACTGGCGCATAGTACCACGGATATCGCAAAGAACCCACCATGCCCAGGGCAATTCCTGTCGGCCCCTCGCCGGGCTCCGGTTGGCTCCTCGACGCCACCGACACGTTCAATTCTGTTTTACCTCGTAAAACGCGCATTTGAAAAGTGTGCCCCTTATGCTGAGTGATATAGCTCTGTA
>JAEUSE010000288.1 GCA_016788805.1 Candidatus Doudnabacteria bacterium | reverse complement strand
AAACTGGTCAATTTGATAGTTAATGTAACTGCGGAAACCTTCCCCGGCCGAAAGCACAATAATAACCGTCGCAATGCCAATCACAATACCAAGCGTCGTGAGCATGGTACGTACCGGATTGATAGTTAACCCGCGAATAGCTTGTTTGAGAGTTCTATCCATATGTTTCTGGGTTATTCGTAATTGGTAAGTTATTATTTTGTGCGAACTTTAAAATACTCTCATCGAGCAAATCAACAGTTGACAGAAGCTCTTGCTGAACCGCCGGTTCCGCTGTTCTTTCCTTGATGTAGGCTCTTAGTTTGTGGGCATTGTAGTTTTTATGCAGGACAGGTTGTTGCAGATGATTGTACAACACATGAAATGGTTCTACATCATCCAAATACACTGCAAACTGGGACCCCTGTTCCGGTAAGGTGTAATTCATGGCTTTGAAGGTATCTATCAGTATACCTAAGTCTTTTAAGGTTTGTACGGTTCTATGATAGCGGTGGTCTCGCTCGAGTTTTTCTTGATAGCGAGCAGTCATTTGCGTAATTTTCGTGCTGCTATCAGCTATAAGACCCCCATCTTTAGCGGCCGCATGCAACCTTCTGATCTCTTCATGGTCTGGGTCGAGAGGCGTTTTGTCCACCACCCAAAGCTCTTTGACCGTCTTTCCTTTGTCGTCCGATATTTCCGCATAAGAACGTGTTTCTGGGATAATTTCTGGGAATATCGAGTGCAGTAGTCTATGCAAAATTATTTTTGATTCGGGATCCGAGTAGTCTTCCGTTTCTCTAGGATATTTTAATTCTTTAAAAACGACATCTGGGTATGCCGGATCCTCGTACACATTTTTGTGCTGTCCTTCGGAAAAATAACTATTCATACCGTAGTGCCTCTATGGGGTTTAACTTTGCCGCTTTGCGAGCCGGATAGTAGCCAAAAATAATTCCGACTGCTACCGATACACCTACCGCAAGCAATACCGAAGTTATAGAAATGACAAAGTCCCAGGTGTAACCGGCATAACGTGCGCCAAGCGCTACCGCGTATGCCAAAAGCGAACCCAGAATAATGCCGACTATGCCGCCGATAAGTGTCACCGTGCCGGACTCGAGTAAAAACTGGTTGCGAATATTACTGTTGGTCGCACCGACCGCTTTCCGTAGTCCGATTTCCCTGGTTCGTT
>JAEUSE010000287.1 GCA_016788805.1 Candidatus Doudnabacteria bacterium | reverse complement strand
GACCGTAGCCGGAAGTCTTATACAAGACAGCTTAGGCAACCAAGCTACCGGCACACAAATCCTTACCGGCACTTTTTCCTCCGATGTAACTGCACCTACACTTAGTTTTGCAGTAGCCAAAAACACCGGTGGTACTGCGGCCAAGGAAGCAGGAGATTCAGTTGAGCTTACTTTTTCTGAAGCGACAAACAAATTTGCCCTTACCGCGGCAAACATTGCTTCGCTCCTACAGCTAAACAACAGTCATTCGTTTTTAGACGGTAACGCCTCACTCGGCGGAGCAAGCTGGAACGCACAGGGTACTAAGCTTACTCTTACGCTTAGCGCTGGAACCAGCCTACCTACGGTTGCGGTTGGGGACACTCTCACCCTAGCCGGTACTTCTATTAAAGACTTGTCCAATAACGCCGCCACGGGCACAGTCACCCTAACCGGGGACTTTGGTGGAACCACGACGACACCACCGAACGACGATGACGACGACAACGATGAAGACAGTCGTAAAAAATGTCCCGGCGGAGTAAAAAACGGCCGGTTGTACAAAATTAAAGGCAGCTCGACGGTCTACCTTGTTGCGGGTTGTAAGTTTAAACCGTTTCGTGGCGCTGCGGTCTTCCGAGCCCGTGGTCACAAGTTCCAAAATATTGTGGAGCTCAACGCTTTGCCAAACGGAGCGACAATTAGCGACAAGCCTGCCTTACCCGCGGAAGGCACCTTAGTTAGAGGTAGGAACGACAAAACCGTTTGGTTTATAAGCAGCGACGGAAAAAGACACGGGTTTACCCGAGAAGAAATATTTAAGAAATTGGGCTTTGCCTTTGATAAGGTAGAAATTATAGACCCAACCGACCTAGCTACCATGGCGGTGGGAGAAAATGTAGACAATGACTCTAAGCACCCCGATGGTTCCATTGTGCAATGCACCAACGCAACGGTAGTGTTTAAAGTGAAGGGCGGAGTGAAGCACCCATTTACTTCCGCAGATGTCTTTAACGCCAAAGGACACCAGTTCAAGCATATACTTAAAGTAGATTGTAAAAACTTTACCTATACCGACGGCACTCCCGTCCAGTAGGTTAAAACCAGAAATGCAAAAGGCGAAACAGAGCTCTCTGTTTCGCCTTTTTCTGTAAAAAAGCCGACCCTCTCGACCCTCTACAGTTACTTCCAGCTTTTCGAAA
>JAEUSE010000286.1 GCA_016788805.1 Candidatus Doudnabacteria bacterium | reverse complement strand
GCTGTATAGTGGCGCTGTAAGCAAAGAGCGCGCCGCGTTGCTAGTACGCAAGCTAGAGAACGAGCATGTATTTGGCGCGACCTTCCCGGTACCTAGCGTGCCGCTCGATAGCCCCGATTTTAACCCCGATTGCTACTGGCAAGGGCCCGCTTGGGTCAATACAAACTGGCTGATAATAGACGGCCTGCGCCGCTACGGCTACAACGATCACGCCGAAGCGCTGCGAGAATCAACCCTAGACATGGTCCGCCGCAGCGGTTTTGCCGAATACTTCGACCCCATCACCGGCGAACCCCTCGGTGCCCACAACTTCTCTTGGACCGCCGCGCTGGTTATTGACTTACTTCAGAAATAGTTTTATGAAGACCCAGATGGTTGCAATGTTTGCTATATGTGTTAATATTATTTCTTAACTAAGCAAAGGGGCTCGTAGTTGTACGGTCTATTACCTCGTATTGTTCACAACGGCTCACCTGAGCGTCTGAGTACTAAAGATCTAATACCCTTTACTCCAGGCGACCCTAGCTACCCTATCGCTCAAGACACTGACGCCGCAAGGCTAACCTTTATCCTAGATACTGAGATTATTGCTGGTAAACCCGGGTTCGACACAGACCAGACGCATATTTTACGTCAACTGACACGTCACCCCCTTGCCCAAAAGACGAACGCAACCCAGGGTAAGCTCATGCGGGGTTACGAAGAGGCTCTAAGAAAAAGAAGAACTAACGAACAGGATATTGTTACTGTGGCAGTTCAGGGCCTGAAGTATACAGTCGGCGTGAGCGCAAACCTTTGCAGTGATGAACACGAAGTGCTAGGCGTGCACCTTGGAGTATTAGCAGGACTTGCGGTAGTAGATACTTACAGCACATTTACATCTAACGAGAGCGAACAGGCTATAACAATAGTAAATTGCGGGATTGAGCCAGTTATTCGGACGACAGGTGATAGACTAGGCTTACTGCCGTTTGGTGCAAAAATACTGCCCAATCTTTACCAGATGGATGCATAGTTAGTTGTGAGTTTGTAAGCAATCTTTTACACTAGCTGCATGATACATGTACTGCAGGCGCTTATTTTGGGGGTTGTGGAGGGGGTGACGGAGTTTTTGCCTATTTCTAGTACGGGGCATCTGCTACTGACTCAGGAGGCGCTCAATTTTAAAGACAGCCACGAACTGTTTGCGGTTGTAA
>JAEUSE010000285.1 GCA_016788805.1 Candidatus Doudnabacteria bacterium | reverse complement strand
CGCCGCAGTAGTCTTAGGCCTATTTATAGGGGCGCAATACTTTATTCCGCAAAATACTATGGAAGTGGCCTCAACCGAAACCGCCTACCAACGAGTAGCCATTACCAGCCCTCGACATGGACTGCACTACTTACAGCTTGATGCCGGATTCGGTGTCCAGTCCGTGTACGACCCGAAATCGGTACTCACCGGTTACTACTACGACTATGCGTCGCTGCTACCGCACCTGCTTAACCGGGACCTCACACAAAAGCCGGCCGAAGTTCTTATAGTCGGCTTAGCCGGAGGTACTATTGCCAGGCAAATGCATTACTTCTTTGGAAACCAAGTTTCCCTGAGCGGAATTGAGCTTGACCCCGGCGTCACGCGCATGGCTCACCAGTACATGGGCCTGGGCGAAATCCCTATACGCATTACGCACGGCGACGGCAGGCAAGCACTCGCCCAAGACCCTGCCCGATACGATATCATCATTGTCGACACATACTTTAACGACTTACAAATCCCCTGGACTATGACCACGCAAGAATTTTGGCGCGTAGTGCGGGACCATCTGCACCCCGGCGGCATCGCGGCAATGAACGTAGCCGCAGTCGGCGCAAGCAAAAGCCTGTTAGTGGAAACAATCACCGGCACACAAGCTCGGGTTTTCCCCTATGTCTACGAAGCAAAATTAAAAGAGGGGAAAAATTCCAACCATTTAGTCATGCTCAGCCTTGAAGAGCCAAACATCGCGGCTCGCCTTGCTACCCTCCCAATCTCGGAAATCGCCCCGCTAGGAGAAAAGCTCTCCCATTCCTTAAAGCGCGTACACAACAACGCAGACCTCGCAGTTTTAACAGATGATAAAGCTCCTATCGAGTGGCTTATGGCACGGGACGGCCTAGCGGAATAGCTTAGTTCAACAGCACTACCTAAAACGTATAGGGACACGGATACTTGCATCCAGCTCCGGTAAATCAGACGGGTTATCTTTTCGTACTTCTATAAAACCGGTCGCGCTCAAAGGAGCGACAAAATGTATAGTGCCCACAAACCGCACGGGCTCTGTGGTCATCCAATTACCGTCCGCCTCCGCGTGCCCTCGGGCAATTTCTACCCCGTTCTCATCCAAAACGCCCAATCCGATATTGGCCTCAAAAAACCAGGTACCGGGAGCTTTGCCCGTTACGAGTAGCGGACTCGCAATCACCGCGTGCGG
>JAEUSE010000284.1 GCA_016788805.1 Candidatus Doudnabacteria bacterium | reverse complement strand
CGCTGTGCTATTGGTAAGCGTATAGTTGCCGAATACTCCCGCCACCGCGCTTGCACCGCTACCCTGAAGAGTGTTTTCAATTGAAACAGGACCGGCACTATTTATACCACCGAGACCAACGTTGATTCCTGTGCCAACATAGAGGTCATTATCTATACGCGCGTTATCGGTAACGGATAACTGTCCGACTCCCGCTGCGCCGGCCATGAAGGTTTGGGTGTCAGTACCGGCCAAATCGTAAATTCTCCAATCGTTGCCGGACACCGTTGCGAGTGCGGCATAGGCGTACTTGCCGGAAACAAACACGGAATTTACATCTACTGTAGTATCTACACCGCCGGCATTTGTAGGAGCGGTGGGATCGCTCGCGTCTATAACCCTAAAGTCATTACCGCTCGCTGACACAAGACCGGCAAATACATACTTACCTTGAACTTGTAAGCTATTCACGCCGGTGGAAACATCAAGCCCGCCGACCACTGTTGGGGCGGTTGGGTCTACCACACTATAAATGCGGAAGTCATTTCCGGTTGAACCATCGGTCGCAAGACCCAAGTAGGCGTACTTGGCGGACACCGCAACCGAGTTTACGTCGAGTGTAGTATCTACGCCGCCGCCACTTACATAAGCCGGCGCAAATGGATCAGATACGTTATAAATTCTAAACTCACAACCAGTGGCGGTTGCACCACTACAGGTTCCGGTGATGGCGGATAGGCCAAGGTAGGCGTACTTGCCTTGCACGTACAAAGATTTTACACCACCCGCACCCCCGGAAGCCCCGGCAGTGTCTACGCCACCAACAGACACCGGTGAAGCAGGATTAGAAATATCGTATACTTTGAACTCGGTGCCAGTGGAGTTGTCTCCAGCAAAACCTAAGTAGGCAAACTTGCCTTGTACGAATATGCTCTGTAAATTCTGGTTGTAGGAGAAGCCACCCACGCTGCTCGGAGAGGACGGGTTGGAAATGTCGTAAATGCGGAACTCATTCCCGCTACCGCCGTCACTAGACAGACCGAGGTATGCGTACTTACCACTCACATAGACCGCGCGCACGTCGGTAGACACATCTACCCCGCCAACGCTTGTCGGCGAGGATGGATTATGCACATCATAAATTCTGAAATCGTTCCCAGCGGCAGACGCAAGACCTAAGTATGTGTACTTGCCACTGGTAAATACGGCGTTTACGCCGATAGAAACATCAGCCCCACCAAGAGCAGTTGGAGTAAACGAACTA
>JAEUSE010000283.1 GCA_016788805.1 Candidatus Doudnabacteria bacterium | reverse complement strand
GTTCATGGTGGCAGGCGTTTCATTTTGTGCCTTACATCCGATAAAGGGAAGAAATAAAAAGAGGAAAAATACGTTTCTCATGTATCCAATATTTCTTTCAAAAATAGCATTTAGTTTTCCACGGCAATACCCTGAATTTCAAGTATTCCGGTTCCCGAAAAGGCGTCCGTATGGAAAATAGTCTTATTTTTAACGGTTAAAATAATTCCCCTTTTATGAAAAAACAGTTTTTTTATTTGCTGGCGCTGGTTGCAGTGATCGGGCTTGGGTGCCAGAAGGAATTAAGCTTTGAAATAGGCGATAGTCCGGCAGCGGGCAGCCTGCAAAGTGATGTATCGGGAGATTGCCTGCCCAAAACAGTGAACGGTTTCTATGTGGCTACTACGCCGCTTGTTCCCACAACTAATACTATTACGGTAACGGTGGATGTGACCACTACCGGAAGTTATGTAATAACCACTGATACGGTGAACGGGTACTATTTCAGGGGAGTGGGCCTGTTTACTACTTTAGGCGCTAATGTGGTTACCCTTCGAGGAAATGGAACTCCCTTCGTTGATGGCGTTAATAATTTTGTCGTGAGTTTTGGTAGCAGTGTTTGCGATATTCAGGTAACAGTTTTGCCAGCCGGTTCAGGGCCAGCTACTTTTACGCTGGCTGGTTCACCCAATTGCACGACTCCGGTAATAAACGGTGCATATGCACAGGGCGTTCCTCTGTCAGCCGCCAATACCGTAGTGCTGAATGTGAATGTAACAGTGGCGGGTTCTTATAATGTAACCATTCCTGCTACTAATGGAATGTCTTTTGCCGGCACAGGTACCCTGGCTACAGGGGCACAAACGATCACACTTACCGGTACGGGCACACCTACCACGATTGGCCCCAATGTAATTCCGATAACCGTGGGCAGCTCCAGTTGCAGTTTTACGATAACGGTAATAGCTCCCATAACCGGTACGCTGGGTGGCAGCCCGGGGGCTTGTACGCCAGTAACGGTGAACGGTACTTATTTCAACGGGTTTGCTTTAAATGGTACCAATTCTATCCAGATACAAATAACTACTACAGTAGGAGGGCCTTATAGCATTACTGCCAGTTCTGCCTCTACTCCAGGATTTAGTTTTGCCGGTACGGGCACGGTTCCGGGAGCAGGTACTCACAATATTACCTTAAATGGTACAGGTACACCTACGAGCACGGGAGTGAAGAGTTTTACCGTAACTTTTGGCAGCAGCACTTGTACGTTTGATGTAA
>JAEUSE010000282.1 GCA_016788805.1 Candidatus Doudnabacteria bacterium | reverse complement strand
ATACCTTAACCGTATCGCCAGGATTCAACTCGGGCAGCGATTTTTTCATATGGAGAAGCTCAACGTATTTAACGAGATCTTCTTTATGCTGCTTTCCAGCGGGCGCATTTGCAGCGGCTTTAGCGGCTGGCTTTTCAGCAGCTTTTTCAGTTTTAGCTTCAGGAGCGGTTTGATCTTCAGTTTGCTCTAGGGCTTCTGCTTGCGGTTGCTCGTTCTGGGCTTCTTCGTTCTGGTTTGCTTCGTTTTCCATGATAAATAGACCAATCTTTAACTTATATAAGTAATGTTGAGTGGGATCGATACAGGGCTGGACACAACGCCCGTATAGTAAATCGGACAATTATAGTATGCCAAAGGCGATTCCAAAGTCAAACAATACCAAGGCCAAATGTTTTGGGCCGACACATTCCCCCAAGAATCCCTTAAACTGCTCTTAAAGGCGCTTGTTTGGTAACATTTCTTAATGATTTAAGTTTTTCCACTACCGCAACGATAGACAGATAGGGCAACACAGGATAAGATTAAGATATAAAACCGTTGTTTTATTAAGAGCAACAAGCCTTACAAGAGTTTTATCTGTTCCAAAGCCGCTAATATTGGCCATTTAGCCCCAGGCAGATAAATGCATAGAGAGTATACAGAGCGTATTATATGCATCTTGGGATGCGTATTCAAAATAGACCAACCTTTGAATGATGGCCTTACCGTCTGCCATTTAACACAAAAGCGTCATCAGGATAGCAATTGGAAATAAGCCAAAAGGAAAAAGAGGGAATCCGTTTTGCGTCAGGTTCTGCTGTTAAACTCCTCGTATGAACCGCTCAATATCTGCAGCTGGAAAAGAGCCGTTGTACTCCTGTTGAAGGGCAAGGCTGAAGCCGTTGAACGCAACGGCAAGATGATACGCTCCGGCGAGGGGGATGGAACGCCGCTTCCGTTGGTTATCCGGCTTCTGTACTATGTGAAAATCCCTCATAAGGACATCCCACTGACCCGTCGCAACATTATGCACCGGGACAAGTACAGCTGCCAGTATTGTGGCAAGAAGTCCGAACTGACCATCGACCACGTCCTCCCGCGCTCCAGGGGAGGGAAGGATACCTGGGATAATGTGGTGGCCGCCTGCCTTCGATGTAACATCGCCAAAAGCAACCGGACGCCTAAGGAAGCCGACATGCCGCTTCGAAACAAGCCTTGCCGTCCCAGTTATTTCATCCACTTTGAAGTGTCAAAACACCATCACAGCAACAAAATCGACTTTGA
>JAEUSE010000281.1 GCA_016788805.1 Candidatus Doudnabacteria bacterium | reverse complement strand
GTTGGTTATTAACGGCCTGCTCGTGCTATTGGCCGCAAAGATAGTGCCGGGCTTCCATGTCCGTGGTTTTTGGTGGGCAGTGTTGTTTAGCGTTGTGCTTTCTCTGGTAAACGGCTTTATTGGCCGCGCCGCGAGGGGGTAGTGCTAGCATTGTCATTGCTAAGAGTCTTCGACGTGGCAGTCTCAAAAATGAGAAATTATACCAGCAAGGAGATTGTCACGTCGGTCGCAAAACCTCCCTCCTCGCAATGACAAAACCATAATTCATAATTTTTGCTTCCTAATTCCGCGCTTCGCTTAGTTATCCACTGTAACGGATTGCAATGGCGTATACTATAAGTAGAGTTCACTAGCATTAAACTTCTACATTGAAGGGAGGTGAAAATAGTGAAAGCTCTACACATGATTGCCTTCATCCTCGTTATTGTCGGCGGCCTCAACTGGCTCCTCGTGGGTCTCGTTGGCTGGGACGTCGGCGAATTATTTGGCGGCATGTCGGCAATTATTTCTCGCGTTATTTACATTCTCGTTGGGTTGTCTGCTATTTACTTGGCCGCGACTCACAAAAATGAATGTAAGTGGTGCATGAAACCGGCCACCGGTAGTGGCAGCGCCCCCATGAAATAGCATTTCCTGTTGACACGGAACACAAACATCCCAACTTGGGATGTTTGTTTTTTGCAGATGATATACTAAACACATGAATGCGGCTAAACTTAAAAAGGCGGAACGATGGGCGGCAACGATTACAGACGGCCTGGGCAAACCCATTGATGCGGGCATATTTGAAACAGTGAGTGCTCTTTGTGCTTTGAATATACATACGACGGGTTCTTGCGAAGGCCATGTTGGATGGGGTATTGCGAGTCCGTGGGTTGATATTCTTTCTCCGGCAGGAGTCCAAGTACAAGACAAAATAATGGCATTTCGACGCAAAACTAAGGACAAAGGGGATATACCAGACCACCTAGTACGCCTAAGGGATGCTGTTATTAGTGCAAATTTTTCATACGCAGAAAAAGTATTGAGATTGTTAGAACAATTTTATCGCGGTAGAAAGACTTCTTACGAGTGTAGGATTATTGCCGAATATCGTTTTGACGGCGGGGCGCGCCTTATGTGCCAAGGGGCTGAGCCAAACACCCACAGAAGCAAAACCATAAAGCAGGCTAATTTAAAAAAATACCAAAAGGAATTTAAAGACTTTACTACGTTCTTGTTGACTCACTAAACTTGCATTTTTGGCCTATTTTTTGTATACTTCCTTATACA
>JAEUSE010000280.1 GCA_016788805.1 Candidatus Doudnabacteria bacterium | reverse complement strand
GTATTGGGGATTGGGGCTTTGGTAGGCGCTGTTTTGGGCGGTTTCCTGGGCCTGTTTAACTCGCTTTCGACCAGTAACAACCGTTGATCAGTTATTTTTCAAATTAAACTGAGCAAGACCTTAATGCAGTCCCATCCTCGTATTTTGCTCTTAGCACAGAATTCGTAATGGCGGTTTTATTATATATGAGGGGTACATAATTTAGGGGCTGGTTATAGTGGCCGCAGGCTCGATCAACAATGTTTTTGGTAAGGGGTTTGTTTTAACGCCTGTCGTCAAGTTGGGCTTTGGTGCCATCTGGATGGCCCTGGGAATCGCTTCGGCAATCCAGGTGGGGAAGCTCGACGAAAAGCTGTCAGGGAAGCCTGCACAGTCTTCAATATTGAAATATATCGTTCCGCCTTACTACACAGCCTTCACTATGGCCAAATACGCGCCAGACAAGACGCCGCAGAATGCCTGGAAGCATACTTTGGGGCAAATCTTTTTCCCATCGACCTATACGGCCCTACAACTGGCGAAGTTGCAGGCAAAAGCTGAGGGCAAGCCGACATCCAGTGTTACGGTCACTTCAATCATGTTTGATCCCAGCTTCCTGATTGGTCCAGCTTTTTATACGTATCAGGAGGCTAAAAAACTGACTGCCCCTGGTGGGACTCGCAAATTGAATTTAATATCGCAGGGCTTGAAGCGGCAACCCTATAATGCCAGGCCTGCAGGTATAAACACACCTTCAGCACCATCCCAGTTACCTGTTAGTCCTCTCCAGCCAATACCGTTATAAGCAATAATGTGGAGAAGTACAAGGCAAAGGCAACTTATGTGATTGAGGGGATTTAATCACAGTAGGCGATTGCTCTTCTTTTTTCCCCAATGTGACCTTTTGAAAGATTTTTGAAGCCATGATTGGTTCTTCTTACCCTCCTGTTGCAAATTATACTAGTCTCATTAACCCTTCTTCCCAACTTTCTCCTCCCAAGTACATGCCTTCAATCGTCTATTGGCAAAACCCGGTTGCTAAACAAAACTCTTCCGTCTCTTCTGCAACTAAAGTAGGCGCGGTTATTGCGGGTGCCGTTGCATTTATTGGCATGTTCATAGTTGATGTTTGCAGTCGCTGGCAAGACAGGTTTAATCCTTCGCCGGTTTTTGAAAAACCAGTCCGTATCAAGCCGTTACATTATATTGTTGCCGTAACTTCAGCCGGTCTTGCAGGCGCGTTGCTTGGCCGCAGCATTGCTGGTCTTAATAAGCACTTTAGCAACCGATAATTTAGGCTTTAAAG
>JAEUSE010000027.1 GCA_016788805.1 Candidatus Doudnabacteria bacterium | reverse complement strand
AGTGAAGCCGGGCGACACGGTAGTTGTCTCCGCCTCCCCCATTCCGGGTACTGAACGGTCCGTGGTGAGCGTGTTAGACAACCTTACCCGCGCCGGCGCGGAAGTAATTTACAGCAAATTATTAGACATCCACTCTTCCGGCCACGCGCAACAAGAAGAGCCCAAAATGATGTTTGGCTTGGCCAAACCAAAATATTTTGTACCCATTCACGGTGAACACCACATGCTTGTCTCACATAGCAAGCTAGCGCAAAGTGTGGGCATACCGGCGCAAAACTGTTTTGTTCTAGACAACGGTAGTGTGCTGGAGTTTAACTCTGCCGGCGGTGCTAAGGTGCTAGATACAAAAGTAGAGGCGGGCTACATTTTTGTAGACGGACTCGGCGTGGGCGACGTAGGCGAAGTAGTACTTCGCGACCGACAGGTTATGTCTACCGACGGTATGTTTGTAATTATCGTGGCGCTGGAGCACAAAACCGGTAAACTTATAAACCAACCGGATATTATTTCACGTGGTTTCATTTACATGAAAGGTAACGAAGACATTATTCGTGAGGTAAAACATGAAGTGCGGAAGATTTGTGAAAATAAGTCTAACCACAAGCAAACCGAGCCGAACTATGCCTTCCTCCGCCAGGTTATTCGTGACCAGGTCGGCGAATACCTCTTCCAAAAAACCAACCGCAGACCAATGGTTCTCCCGGTAGTGACCGAAGTTTAACTATCTAAAACACAAAGAGACTCTTTGCAACTCAAAGAGTCTCTTTGTGTTTTATGCTTATTCCTATTACAAAATTGCTCAAAACAACGATGCCCTTTATACTGCACATATGCAAAAATTAATCGGCCTCAATCAAATCTGGTGGAAATCACTGCTTTGGCGGTAAGGCTGTTTTAGTGTATCTCTACAGCACCCCGCCGGGGTGCTTTTGTTTTAACTATTTAGTTCAGTTATACTAATTTTATGAAAAAAGAACGCATCCTCTCTGGTATCCGCGCCACCAGTAAACTCCACATTGGCAACTACTTGGGCGCTCTCAAACAGTTCGTAGAAATCCAAAATAACGGCGAAGCGCAGTGCTATTTCTTTATAGCCGATTTACACGCCTTAACTACTCCGTTCGAGCCAAAAGAGCTACGCAAACACACCCTGGAAGTAGTCGCGGAGTATATAGCGGCTGGGCTTGATCCGAAAAAATCAGTTATCTTCCTCCAAAACCAAGTACACGAGCACAGCGAACTCGCCTGGGTTTTTGAGTGCATTACCCCGCTTGGCGAACTAGAACGCATGACCCAGTTCAAAGACAAAGCTCAGCAGCACAAAACCAACATTAATGCCGGGCTGCTTTGTTATCCGGCCTTAATGTCAGCGGATATTTTGCTTTACAAACCAAACAAAGTTCCGGTTGGAGATGACCAAACTCAGCATATTGAACTCTCCCGTATTATTGCCCGAAAGTTTAATAAACAGTTCGGCCAAGTATTTCCGGAACCGAAAAACTATCTGCTCAAGCCGTTGCGCATTATGAGTTTGGCCGATCCCACGAAAAAAATGAGCAAGTCCGACCCAAAGAGCTGCCTGTTCATAGACGACGAACCAAACACAATACGAGAGAAAATAAAAAAGGCAGTTACTGCAACGGACGGTACAGGAAAGTCAGCCGGAGCCGAAAACTTACTAGGCCTACTCGCCCACTTTGGCAGCCACGCTCACATTGAGCACTTTAACGACATGCAACAAATGGGCACGCTCAAGTTTAGCGAGTTAAAGGAAGCTTTAGCCACAGATATAGCAGAGCACTTTGCGGAGTTCCGGGAAAAGAAAAAAGAGCTCCTTGCTCGACCGGAGTACCTCGCGGAAGTACTCGGCGAAGGTGCCCGCAAAGCTCGAGAAGTTGCCCGCGAAACATTACGTGAAGTAAAAGAAAAAATCGGCCTGCTATAGGATAGGAGAGCTAGAAAAAACAGAAGAATTAGAAGAGTTAGTGTAAGTTAGAAACAAAAGAAGCTATTATGTACGAAAGTGGAAACTTTCAATCATATAAGGATTTAATTGTGTGGCAAAAATCCTTAGAGTTAGCGCATCTGATTTATGATGCAACCAAACAATTACCTAAAAGTGAGCTGTTTGGACTGGTCTCACAAATGCAACGAGCCGCGGTGTCCATACCCTCCAACATCGCCGAGGGCTACGATAGAAACAACCCCGGAGAATTCAGACAATTCCTCGGCATCGCATACGGCTCTAGTGCAGAGTTAGAGACTCAATTACTTCTCTGCATACGAGAATACCCAAGCGTTGGCTATACTCAAGCCACAGAAAAACTTAGCGAAGTTAGGAAGATGTTAAAAAGCTTAATCCAAAAACACAAAAACCGGTAATTACCGGTTTTTGTGTTTTTCTGAACTATTCTAACCCTTCTATTTCTTCTCGCTCTTCTTTCTTTTCTAAAGAACCCTACTATCCCCCACCTGCAATACAGGCAGTTTAGGATTCTTCGCCCACACCGCGTCATCCGCGGCGTTAAGCGGTACAATCATTTCCGGTTTACCCCCATTGGCAGTAAAGACCTCCATGGAAGGCACACCAATTAACCCGTCAACTCCAGAGTAGTAGAGCGTTCCGTCTTTCCACTTGAGCCAACTTCCCCAGGGGTGCTCCTGCGTAGCACTACTTAAAACATAACTTCCCGCCAGAGCATAGCTCGACAGGTTAAGCTTTTTTACGTTCTTCAAATTGTACCCCAGCCCCGTAAAAGCTGCCATGCTGGTAAAGGGTACTTTAATTTTATCTTTCGCCATTAAAAAATAAATCGTACCGCCGTCTTGCGCCAGAGTACCCGTTGGCTGAGCCGGTATAACAGTACCCAAAGCGCTCTTGGTCGTAAACTTGAGACCGGCAATATAACCTCCGTCGTTATAAATGGTCGCGGTATTTACTTCGTACACATAGGTAGTACCCGGAGCCAGCCCCTTAAGCGTCAGAGAGTGTTGAGTTTTAGACGTAAGGCTCGCCACCGACAATTGCGGTCCACCCGCTTCCGGCCTATACCCTACCCAGGAGTCGCCCGGTACGCTGCTTTCCCATGCCACAACAGCACTCGTTTCAGTTACACTCGTAACCGTCACTTTGCCGAGTAAGACCACTGCTTGTGCCGTAAACGGAATTGCAAAGCTACCCACCAGCAATACAGCAAGTAGGCACTGAAAAAATAAGTTTTGAACATACCGTACCTTCATGAACCTCAATTTCTTTAAGTCTGTGTCATTACAACATTCGGTCATCACCGACTTGTAACACGGGCAGGTTAGGGTTGGTCTGTAGTATTTGTTTATCCGCGGCGTTCAAGGGCACAATCATTTCCGGCTTCCCACCGTTGGCGACAAACACCTCCATGCTCGGCACGCCGATTAAGCCGGAAGAGTGGCTATAATACAACGTACCGTCACCCGCCCGCAACCATGAGCCCCAGGGGTGTTCTTCGCTCGCACTAGAAATGACATAACCGGACGCAACCCGAAAGCTTGCGATATCAATTTTTTGTACGTTCCGAGACTGGTAGCCCAAACCGGTAAAAGCAGCGAGGGTGCTAAAAGGAATTTTTACGCCGTCCTTCGCCATGAGAAAATATACCGTGCTCCCCTCCAACGCCAGAGTGCCGGTTGGATAGGGTGAAGGAAAAGAGAGCGACACGGGCGGTACATACTGCAGGCCACCGGATGTCGACGTAGGCTCGGCGGGAAGTTGCAAGCCCGGAGGAGGCGGGGTCGGGGTAGCCGGACCGCTTAAGGTGGTAAACGGGGTGCCTGAAAGAGATACATTTTCCCCCTCGGCATCCGCTGAGTTCACCGTAAACGAATATTGTGTAAGCGGCTTGAGGCCGGTGAGGGTAATAGAGTGACTGGTGACCAAGTTGTCGTCCTGTACGTTTTGTACTTGGCTTTCACCCGTGCCAACGTAAGATATAAATGAATCGGCCGGCGTGTTTGTAGTCCAGCTAATTACCGCGGTTGTACCGGTAACCACGCCAATGGTCAGCTGTGCAATGGTCGGAGTCGCCCATACTCGAAGAGGGACAAGGTTTGCGGCGCAAAATACCAAAAAAAGCAGGACAGGTACAACGCCGCCCACTTTTCTCAGACCCACCGGTGACCGTTGGAATATAAATCGCATTTTTTTAAATTTTATTTTTATATCTTTGTACGAACTCTAGTAAAGTAATTATAGCATAGATTGGTAAATTATGCAAACTACTCTGCGCTAAAAAACATCTACCTTCACCCCCACCAATATATCTTCAAAAATTTTAGCCATAGCAACCTCAACAGCTTCCGCCTCGGCATCTATATCGCCTTTAGTCTTTTCCTGCAAACTACCTTTAATGGCAGTATAGTATTTCATCTTCGGTTCTGTGCCTGAAGGACGCACGTGAACTACGTTTCGTTCGTCGTCACTAAAAAAGAATGAAAGCATATCGCCCTTGTCCCAACCACGGGTTTCCAACACTGCGCCGGTTTGACCGTCTTTTACTTCGCCAGTCATGCGGTCGATAACTTTTACTACTTTTCTACCGGCAATTTCAGTCGGCAATTGCCGCCGTAACTCAGCCATTGCCATATTCATTTGATCGAATGAGCCGAAGCCCTCTATAAGACGATAGAACAAACGCTCGGCATAGTACCCATATTTCTGGTATATCGACTCCAGCAGTTGCATACCGGTAGTACCGTTCGCCTTGCACCAGGCCGCCATTTCTGCCGCCACAATGGCAGGCGTCTCCGCCCCCTTGTCTCGATAGTCGTTACTAAATAAATACCCCACGCTCTCTTCACTCCCAAACAAAAAAGTTTTTTCGCTCGGTAGGTGCTCTTGCCGGTCACCGATAAACTTAAACCCTACCAGAAGGTCCCCAATGGTTTCGGCACCAAAGCTTTCGGCCACATCGCGCAGCAGGTCAGTAGTTACAGAAGTTTTAATAACTACCGGATGTTGCGGCAGCCGCCCCGCCTCTTTAAGGGCATTCATATAAAAGTACCCCATCAACACCGCGCCTTGGTTGCCATTTAAACTAACCCACTCGCCGTTGGGCTGTTGAAGAGCAATACCGCACCGATCCGCATCAGGATCGGAAACGATAATGATATCGGGGTTTACTTTTTGAGCGAGTGCAATGGCCTCCTTGTAGACTATAGAAAATTCCGGATTTGGAAAATGCCCTTCCACATTGGGGAAGTTACCATCCAAGCTCATTTGTTCTTCCACTACTTCTATATCTTTAAAGCCCAGCGCTTTAAGCACCGGCAACACAGACTGAGAGCCCACTCCATGCAACGGCGAATATACAATTTTTACATCACGGCCCGGGTAGACCGAAACTTTTTTTGCGGACTCCGCGAACGCTTCATCGACCGAATCGTCTATATATCGAATGACGCCAGTCTGAACAGCTTCGTCAAAAGTAATTTTGTGTATCTTCTCTACAGCCTTAAATTCTAACTCAATCTGTAAACCGACTTCCGGCAACACCTGGACACCACGTTCATCGTAAACTTTATATCCATTAAACTCGGGTGGGTTATGACTGGCAGTAACCACAATGCCGCCGGCTAAGCCCAAGTGACGTACGGTAAACGATAGTTCGGGAGTAGCTCGATAATACTTGAAAATATAAACGGGAATACCGTTGGCAGCCAAGACCCGCGCGGTCTCTTTCATAAACTCCTGAGAGTTAATACGACTATCGTACGCGATAGCTATCCCCTTGTGGGCAATGTCAGGCTTATACTTTAACAAGTATTGGGCATAGGCCTGCGAAGCCCAGCGAATCATGTATGCGTTCAGGCGGTTTGTGCCTAAATCCATCACCCCGCGCAAACCACCGGTACCAAAAATAAGCACGCGATAAAACGCGTCCATCAACTTGTCCCAGTCCGGCTGGGAGAGGCGCGCTCGCAGTTCAGGCAAAAACTCCTCGAACTCCTCGTCGGTGAGCCATTTCACTATTTCGTCGTAAGCGGTCTTATTGAGGCGCTTCTCAGCAAGCGCGGTATCTAAAACTGATTGAATAGTTGTGTCCATATAAGCTGACGTTCTTAATTACTTATCTAATACCTGTAGTAGTTCTTTATGTATACGTTTGTTGGTGGCAACAATGCGCGGCACCTTGTAAGACCACTTAGTACCGTCAAAATTAGTCACCTTACCTCCGGCCCGCTCTATTATAAACGCACCAGCGGCAATGTCCCAAGGGTTAGAACTAGAAACCATATATCCTTCTGTTCTACCGCATGCCACATTGCATAGTTCAAGCTCAGTTGAATGATACAACCGAAAGCCCTCTATTTTGAAAAATATTTTCTGAATGTTGCGAAAATTATCTTTCCGCTTTTGGTTAGAATAATCGAAACTCTGAGATAAAATAGACTTCGCTAAGGTCTTTCTCTCAGATACGAAGATGGGTTTGTTATTTAACAACGCCTGGGAGCCTTTCTCCGCAAAAAATAATTCATTCAATATCGGATTGTACACCAAACCTAAAATAATCTCTTCTTTTTTGGCAAGCGCGATAGATACTGAAAAAAATGGAATGTTGCGAGAAAAGTTTGTTGTGCCGTCGAGCGGGTCTATAACCCATGTGTATTCTGACGTACCGGTGTGGGCGCCGCTCTCTTCCGCCAAAATAGCATGGTCCGGAAATGCTTTCTTAATGGTAGTAATAATAGCCTTCTCCGAACCAATATCGGCGTTAGTCACAAAGTCTTTCCCCGCTTCACCCTTCACCGTAACTTGCAACTTTTTACCATAATTGGTTTTGACAATAGCACCGGCTTTTTTTGCGGCCAGCAGAGCTACATTTTTAAAATTCATATATTCGTTGACCTTAGTACCGTACAAGTATTATTTTAGCACCGGCAAAACGAGCCGTATAGAGTTGGCTAAAGCATATATTCCCTGTAAACTATGGAAAGATTAGTATTTATAGAATCTATACACACCTCTTATGAGTTTTCAAATCGGCATCGTGGGCCTGCCAAATGTAGGCAAGTCTACCCTATTTAACGCTATAACCAAGAGTAAAGTGGAGGCGGCTAACTACCCTTTTGCGACTATTGACCCCAATGTGGGTGTTGTTGCCGTACCTGATAGTCGGTTGGAAAAGTTGGCAGAATTGGAACACAGCGAAAAGGTAGTACCCACCAGCATTGAGTTTGTAGACATTGCCGGGTTGGTAAGCGGCGCACATAAAGGCGAAGGGCTTGGGAACCAGTTCCTCTCGCACATCCGTGAAGTGGACGCCATAATGGAAGTGGTGCGCGTGTTTGAAAACGACGATATTATTCACGTGGCAGGCAAGGTAGACCCGGTAAGTGATATGGAAACCATTGCCATTGAACTCCAACTGGCCGACTTACAGACCGTAGACAAGCGTCTAGAGTCTGTAGCCAAACAGGCCAAAAGCGGCGACCGAGAGTTTATAATAAAAAAACAAGTATTAGATAAATACAAAGCGGCGCTGGAAGCAGGTCGCATGGCCAATACAGTAGAACTAACCGACGAAGAAAAAACTCACAGCAAAGACGTACAACTGTTAACCTCCAAACCCTTCTTGTACGTAGCCAACTCTGAATACGACATGCAACTAAAAGACTTTAAGCTAACAGCTAACAGCTTGAAGCTAGACGCTATCCCCATAGACGCCAAGCTTGAAAGTGAACTATCAGAATTGAGCGACGAAGAACGCGCTGAATATCTTAAAGAGCTCGGCTTGCCGGAGTCAGGGTTAGATAAAATTATTCACGCGGCGTACAAGACGCTTGGGCTCATTACCTTCATCACCGCCGGACCCAAAGAGAGCAAAGCCTGGACCTGCACCGCAGGCAGTAAAGCTCCTCAAGCTGCGGGCAAAATTCATACCGATTTTGAACGCGGGTTCATCCGCGCAGAAGTTATCCAGTGGGACAAACTCCTAGAAGCCAACGGCTACGTGGGTGCTAAAGAAAAAGGCTGGCTGCGGGTGGAGGGCAAAGAGTATGTTGTTCAAGATGGCGACGTGGTGCACTTTAGGTTTAACGTGTAAATAAAAAATCGAACAAATATAAAACGGCGTGGGTTGAATCAATCTCAACTCACGCCGTTTTCGTTTTGGCGCTAAAGACCCGGTCTGCCATCAGAACGGGCGGCAAGTACTTTCTTTACCGTTGCGTTATTTGGCGCGAGGTAGGTAGCCACCTCGCTAGCCTCTCCGCTGCATTTATCGCAGTAGAGAAAAATTCCTGTTTTTTCGTTCTCGAACTCTTTCTGAAAATGATGATCAGCCGGCAGCACCAGCCGAGGACCATCGGAAAGTTTCAAGATTGCCTGTCCGGTCACAGATGTGGACTCATAGGTCCACGTGGTTTTCGACGAGATATAACTGCGGGCGCTGAGCGAAGCACTTCGCGACGCACAGCTAACTAGCGATAATAACAAACAAAAGCTGAACGCCGGCCTTAATAGCTTGCGCATGGTGTAATCCTCCTAAAAAGGTTGGAAAAGTGGTTGACTGCACATCCCCGGCCGAGGCCAGGGTACAAACGCGGTGATTTCCGAGAATGAATATTATAC
>JAEUSE010000279.1 GCA_016788805.1 Candidatus Doudnabacteria bacterium | reverse complement strand
TAGATTTTAGATATAAAATCGGTTAAAAAATAAACCGTACTGATATTGGTTAAATTTGGAAAACGAGGGTCTTTCGTTATTTTGGCTGTGATAGTTTTAGCCTGAGCTTGCTCTTGAACAAGTTGAGCTACACTTGCAACATATTGGCTTTGAACAGGGGAAGCGGGAGTATCATTAGAGCATGCTACAAAAAAGAGTGATAAAAAAACTATTGTTATAAAAAATCTTTTGTTCATTTTTCTTGTCCATCAACACAAACCTGCAGCTTGTTGCTTATAAACAGCCGTTACATCAATATTTTAACACCTCCCACACGCGTTACCGCACTGCACGCTACTCACTTTCACCATCGCTCATGCCCAACTCACGCCTTAACTCCGCCAAGCGTTCCCTCGCACTCTGAATAAATCTATTATCACCCTTACCCTCCGCTGTCCAATACTCTATAAATGCCTGATACAACGTCACTTTCACTGCATCATCGAATTTTTCAAACACCTTAACATCCGAGGGCATCGTTCTCCGCAAAAAGAAGGAAGGCACAGGACCCCGGTTTGGATACAGAGGATTAGGGCCAAGGTCAGCCTTAGGATCGTGATAACGACTTCGCGTTTTATCTTTAGGATGAAAGAAACCAGGGAGCAGCCCGACTTGTAGAAACTCAGGTTTAAGCTCGTGAACCAGCGGTTGAATAATCATTTCCGCGTCCTCCGCAGACACGTTGGGAAACACGATGCCAACCCCTCTTAAGTTATCGGGTTCAAACTCGAAAAAACCTTCTTTCAAAGGCGCTAACTTTGCCCTAAGCATATTAGTGGTAATCTCTTCCCCGTCTGAACCAAGCGGATCTACCGCTATCCAAACGGTCTGGTTTTCAAGCGCTTGCGTCAAAGCAGGACATATACCGACACCTTTACCGGCAGCAATATCTTCCGCAGTGAGCCCCCTATTTTGAGGTCTGTGTTGCCTGAAATCGGGCTTGGCGACAACATTTTCAACCCAATCCCCATAGGCTCCAATAACCCTATCCCGAACGTCATCGGGCAACGGTTGGTCTTGCAGATTGGCAAAGTTAAAGAATTCATAACCTGCTATTGTTCGCGTGCCATGATTTTTACCAAAACGGACAAAAACATCAGCGGCCCATTGATGTGCCGGTCGTTGAGACAAAGAATTTCTCATAGGCTGAACTGAGACACTAGGAGCAGGTGCGCTCATGGGGCCAAAAATATACATACCAAGACCACTTTATTCAGAATTCAGAAAGGTGAGGCCAACGCAAAAGTTTTTATGCCAAAAACTAAGCCGATGA
>JAEUSE010000278.1 GCA_016788805.1 Candidatus Doudnabacteria bacterium | reverse complement strand
CTCATTGACCATGCGACCATGTACCAACAAGACTGGGAGGTCATAAAACCGGGCATCCAGCTAGCGCTGGCTGCCCGGATGCGGTGTTGAAAGTGCGAAACTCGTGAAAAACAAAACTCTTTGTTTCAATCCGCCCAAAGGGCGGCTCGCCCACCTTTTTTGGTGGCAAAAAAGCTGGCCAAAAAAGCCAGGCACGCTTCCGCCGTCTCGGTGACTGTTGTGCACGAGCACAACGCGAACACACTAATTGGATACGCATGTTCGCTACTGTTGTGCTGATACACAACAGTCATGCCGGGACGTCTCCAGAGTGCCACAACTAGTTACATCCCGCCACAGGCGGGACACATAACCTATGCGGCCTGCGGCCGCACTCATGTCTCTTGTCTCATGACTCATGACTCTAGAATCACATGATTCTACTTTCCTTTGCGGCCTACAGCCGCACTCCTGACTCCTGTCGGACGATGGGTGGCTCTTTTCTCATGACTCTAATTCTAACATGCTAGTGCTTAATATTGACTTTTAAGCACTTTTGTGCTATATTTATACTATCCTTTGTTGTGGGGAGAGACAGAGATAACTCCATAACCGGGTGTGTGACCGCGAGGTTACTTTTACAGGTGGGCAATACAGGATTACGCATCAGCTAGCCTGCCAACTGGCCAAGCCAGTTGCACCGCTAGCTTCTTCGGCCACTGCACGTTTTTCCGTTCCAGTACTCACTCGCTGTACTAAAGTACAGCTCCCTGGAGTGCTTCACGGAGAAAACGCACATTGCCTCGAAGTGCGAAACCCTGCCGCGTAATTTGCAGGCATGTATGTCTGCTTTTCTTTGCGTTATTTTGCTCCGCTGTACCCGAGATGCTCTGCAACAGGGGTACGTTAACAAGTTGGATCATTACAGTACATTAGATAAGGAGGACCTTGTCCTCCTCAACATTCCGAACTGAATTCGGAATGTTTCTCCTCCTGCCCTAAAGCTCGGCTATCGCCTCGTTTGCCTTCGGCTCATTCAGCCTTGGTAGGGGCTATATAGGCAGTTTTAGGAGGAGGACTGCAGCTAGAAAGACTAGGGCAGAGTGCTGCGGATAAGAGGTGGTAGATAATAGAAAGTAGATTGTAGGAAGGGATGCTAGCATTGCATGGCTAGTATGCATACAGAGAGCCGGTTTTATGGTTTTGTAGCAAGATGATTCTTGAGATAGGAGTAACGCAAAGCGACAAAGTATATGTGAATATACTGCGAAGTTTTGCGGTGCTACTAGCCAAGAAGGGCTAGCTACAAAGCTGGAAAACTGGCTTTCTGTGT
>JAEUSE010000277.1 GCA_016788805.1 Candidatus Doudnabacteria bacterium | reverse complement strand
AAGCGTAAAACCACCCTCAGACTGTTTCATATTGCCTAAACTACTTTGTCTGTAAGTGCTGAGTAACTTCATAAATAGGTGTAATAATGGATATGGCAATAAACCCTACCAACAAACCCATCACAACGAGCAATAAGGGCTCCAAAATGGTCGAAAGGTTTTTTGATTTATCGTCTACCTCGGCTTCGTACATATCTGCCAAAAAAAACAGTGACTGGCTAAGATTTCCGCTACTTTCTCCCACCCCAATCATTTGACTCATAATGGGGGGAAATAACTTGGGGTCCACCCCGAGTTGCATAGCTATATTTTTCCCGTCGGTAATAGTAGTTTGTAAATCTCGCAACACGTGCCGGTAAGCGGTATTTGTGGTCACGTCAGCGGTAATTTTTATCGCCCGCGCAATGGGCACCTCGCTTTTAAGCAACAAACCGAAGGTTCGAGTTATGTTAGCCAAATAGTAACTTTGCAACAAAGGGCCGATGGCCGGTACTGTAAGTACATTGCGATGATAAAAGAGCTTGACGCGCGGAATACGCAACAATGCCACACACGCAATAACCATTACAAACAACACTAAAAGCACGAGCCACCACTGGTGAGTAAGAATTGAGCTCGCCACTATTAACACCTTAGTCATCCAAGGCAATTCGAAGTTCAAACTTTTAAAAATAGGGGTTACCTTGGGAAACACAAATACGGTAAGCATGATACTAATCGCTACCGTAGCCAGCGCGACAATTGCCGGGTGCAATAATGCTCCCCGGATTTTCCTCTGCAACGCCTGTTTCTTTTTTAACTCTTCACCCAGGTAGTGCAAGTTTTCCTGCAAAGTCCCCGACAGTTCTCCTATTTGAATTATGTTTATTGCAAAATCCCCGAATATCTTCCGGAACTTGTCCAGCGCGACGTACAAATACGTACCTTGCTCAATCGCGGTAACTACATGCGTGTACACATGTTTAGAACTCTTAGATCGGGCCTGCTCACAAATCATGCGAACGCTCTGTAGTATCGGCACACCCGCTCGAATGAGCAAAGACAATCGTGCGGCAAACAGTATTTGCTCTTGCAGTGACACACGCAAAAACAAAACGCGCTGAGCAAGAAGCGGCTTCACACTACCTATCTGTTCGGGATTATTCATACAATGCCTTTAAAATTTCTTCGATAGTAGTCAAGCCAAGCGCTGCCTTCTGAAGACCGTCTTCTGCCATAGGCACCATACCCGACTGCACCGCAATCGCTTTTATAGTACTCGCGGTTACTTTTTGCATAATGGCCTCACGAGCTGGTTCGTCAATTACAAAAACCTCA
>JAEUSE010000276.1 GCA_016788805.1 Candidatus Doudnabacteria bacterium | reverse complement strand
ATCAATTAAGGTTTGTTCAATTTGTTGTTTGAGTAAGGGTACCTGTTCTTTGGTAAAAGCTTTAAAGGTGAAGCCATCAATCAGCTCGGTATTAAACATATCAAAAAGAGTCTCCGTGGGAATGTAAACATAGTTATCAAAGCTAGGACCACCAAAGCCGCCACCTTGCTCCTCCAATACACCCACTACCTCAAACGTTGTGTTTTCCAGTTTGATTCTGCGACCGATTGGATCACTTTGACCAAACAGGTCTTCGGCGATAGTCACACCTAAGACGGCAACTTTAGATTTTTTATTGTCATCGATTTTGGTAAACCAAGCTCCTTTTTCGGTTTCTGCACTTCCTGCATATTGATAGTCGGCGGTCACGCCGTAAACCGTGACACGCTCAGTATTGTTTCGATATTTAGCTTCAGCAGTGGAAAGCCCAGTATAAGTTCCGTGGGCAATTAGGTCACGGTTATTACGCATGATTCGTTCAAACTGTTGGCGGTTGAGGAGGTTTTTCCGCGCATCAATCATGGCAGCTTCTTGATTACCAAAGCCACCATCAGCGTTAAATACATTACCTGGACTAACGAAGAGCGTCGTTGCTCCTAAACTTGCGAACTGATCAGTAATGTAAGCTTGTAAGCCTGTCCCAATACTTGTCAGTAAGACGACCGAGCCCACGCCAATAATCACACCCAGCATGGTTAGAAACGATCTCACTTTATTGAGAAGGAGTGATTTAATAGCGGTGGCAAAAATTGCTTCCATAATTATGCTTTAGTGTGTTTAGCAGCTTTTTGTTTTTTGTCAGACACGACGTGGCCATCTTTAAAGACAATTTTACGTTCAGCAATGGCTGCCACATCGTCTTCATGAGTGACCATGATGATAGTTTTGCCCTCTTTCCATAGCTCTTGGAGTAAAGCCTTAATGTCGTCGCCGCTTTTAGAATCTAGGTTACCAGTCGGTTCATCAGCAAAAATAATACTTGGGTCATTAATTAAGGCTCGGGCAATTGCCACCCGCTGTTGTTGACCGCCAGAGAGTTGAGCTGGAGTATTTTGCAAACGGTCACCAAGGCCGACGCGTTCCAAAAGTTCTTTGGCCCGTTGTTTTTGTTCGCCGGCACTGACACCTGCGTAGAGTAAGGGGAGAGCGACGTTATCCAAAGCGGTGGTTCGAGCTAACAAGTTAAACTGTTGAAAAACAAAGCCAATTTCTCGATTTCGTAAGCGAGCCCGTTCAACTTCATCATAGCGGGTCACATCTTGTCCCGCTAACGAGATCACTCCACCACTCGGTTCGGCTAACATACTCGCGACTTGAAGAAAGGTGGAT
>JAEUSE010000275.1 GCA_016788805.1 Candidatus Doudnabacteria bacterium | reverse complement strand
CCCAAAGCCAGCCGAACCTTCTAGGAATGCGCCAAAGCAGAAGGCAATCAGTAGTGCCTGTAGCCGCCGGTCTACGGTTATAGATTCGATGGTGTCGCGTACGATAGCAAAACTACCGGTGCGAACGCTGATGTTGTAGAGCAGCACTGCATTGAGGACGATCCAGCCGATGGGGAAGAGACCCTGTAGCGCCCCGTACATGGTTGATAACCCGGCCAGCTTGGCGGGCATGCCAAAGGCAGCTATGGCAACCACTAGCGCTATGCCAAGGGTAAATAGGCTAGCAATATAGCCAGCCATTTTGCGGCTGAGTAAGATGGCGCACAGCAGCACTATGGGGATGGCGGCAAACAGGGCGGAGACGGCGATGCTACTAAAAGGGTTAGGCTGTTGTACCCACATGATTACATCCATCATAGCACGCATAAGCGTAAGCATACTAATGTAGATCGCCCTGCGATATGCCACCACGGCATGTCGCCACGACGCCATGCGGCATCGCGTGGGGGCATGCTGCTATTTTCGCCTAAAGCTCGCCTGACGGGTCGTTCGGTTCGCTCATATGTACCCGAAGGGGGGTGAGCATCTCTTCGGTCAAACCCGCGCCTTGACCATGCGCTTCGTTCCGTTCTTACATTTCGTTACCCCTGACTCGACCCAGGGGTTTCGAAAAACAAATCTCATTGTTTCGATCCGCCCTCCAGGCGGCTCGCCCACCTTTTTTGATGGCAAAAAAGGTGGCCAAAAAAGCCAGGCACGCTTCCACCGTCTCGGTGACTGTTGTGACAAGCTACAACGCGAACACACTAATTGGATACGCATGTTCGCTCATGTTGTACTGTGTCACAACAGTCATGCCGGGACGTCTCCAGAGTGCCAAAAAAGCTACATCCCGCCACAGGCGGGACATTTGACCTATGCGGCCTTCGGCCGCATCCTTGACTCCTGAACTCCTTGACTCCTTGGCTCTTGACTCATGACTCATGACTCTTGACTCTTGACTCTTGACTCTAGTTTTCACGTATACTAGTCCCAGAAGAAAGGAGCAGCCATGAAATCAGTTGTAGTATGTGGTAGTAAAAAGTATAAAGATGAAATCGCTGCGTTCTGTAAAGAGCTGGAGAGCTTAGGTGTACTGGTGTTCGAGCCGAGCTTTGAAGAAGTAGTGCCAGAAGACGCCGCCTTTAGCTCGCCGTATATTACAGGTAAAGTGTTCAAGGGCTTGACGCTCGAACATTTCGACTGGATCCGTAAAGCCGAGGTCTGCTACGTATACAATCCTGGCGGCTACGTTGGCACGAGCGTTACTATGGAAATGTCGTATGCTTCAGCGCT
>JAEUSE010000274.1 GCA_016788805.1 Candidatus Doudnabacteria bacterium | reverse complement strand
ATACACGCGTTGATAATTAACGTAATGTAAATGGCGAGCACCATGAGCCTGAGGGCTAAGCTGAGGGCGGTCACTGGCTTGATTGGCGTTGTTAAATTTGACTGTAACCTGGGTTTGGGTTGGTTGGATGTCAAGTTGCCAAGATCGCTCCACACCTTGATTAGCTTTATTAATGCCCACGTTACTTTCCACTAAATCGAGGAAAAACTGGGGGTTTTCCGACAAAGGTAGCTGTTCGCCTGCCACTTGATAGTCAGTAAAAAGGGCTTGTAAGTCAGGGGAACGGGCCCACAGTTGCAGATTCTGAGAGTGAGTTTCCGTCACTATCAATTTTAGGGCTGCCAACTGTTGGTCGACCGGTAGGTCAAGCAACTGATTTTTAAGTTGGGTAACAAAACTGGCGAGTAAATGTTGTTTAGCCAGCGACCCAGCAAAGAACTGATCGCGATTTGAACGTAACACTTCAGCCAGATTGTCACTGGTGACTTGAGTCTGGTAGTCAGGTACGTTGACCGGTCCCGTGACTGCTAGCAGTGAGCGGGCCATATCCAGATTAATAGCTATTACACCGTGAATAGTAGGGTAGCCGCTTTTTTCGAGCATCTCAGTCACGGTTTGGGCAGCGGTGGGAAAGTCAGGTGACCAGTTGGCGTCAGTCAGTTGCCAGTTTTTGCCACCGCTCAAGTACTCTTTAACACCGGCGGGGGGTTCGATGGCTACTTTTAACTGTCCAGCGGGCTGATAAATATCCTGGACGTCAATGTTGGTAACTGAGCCATTTTTGAGAGTTATAAAGGCCAACGACCCCATAAAACCGCCCGTAGCTCTTAGTTCTTGGGAATTTTGGAAGACAATGAGCCAAGTGCGGTCTCCATTCATGAGTTTTTCTTTGAGTAAACGAGCAGTAGTAGTCAGGTTGGAAAGTTGGGTTTGCTGTTCATCAGATAGCAAATGGCGGACAAGGACCGTCCGAGGCACTTCACGATTCAAGTTTTCTAAAGCCAAGAGTGGCTCATCAAGCACCTGGGCGAGGCTGGGCCGATCTTCATCCGGGCTAAGTTCCAAACTCTCACTCGCTTCAACCTTTATTGACTCAAGATGGGCTAATAACCACAAGCCTTCATGCCAGACAACTAAGTCAGGGACGAGACCTAAGGTAAGACCTGACAAATGCTGGACAACGGGTAGAGCTCTTTGAGCATTTAGAGTCGCACCTGCTAGGTTAGACGCTTTTAAGGCTCGCAGACTTTGAAGACTCCAAAAACTAGCCCACGCCATGGCTAGACCTAAAACAGTCACCACTAAAATAGCGAGCCACCATCCAAACTGCTTAGAATC
>JAEUSE010000273.1 GCA_016788805.1 Candidatus Doudnabacteria bacterium | reverse complement strand
AAAGGGGCTTTGGCTTTTATAGAACGGTTAGTTGAGCTCATTTTAGACTACATGGACCGAGTTACGGCCGACAGAAATCGTTCTGTGCGTTTTTTGCCGATAGTTGGGACTTTATTTTTGTTTATTTTGGTTGCCAACTGGATGGGATTATTACCGGGTACCGGCTCAATCGGCATTTGGGGTATGCACGAGGGGCATCTAGAGCTCATACCCCTGTTCCGCCCGGCAAATACAGATTTAAATATGACTTTAGCCATGGCACTTGCCGCGGTAATTGGGTCGCATATTTTAGGTGTGGTGGCAATCGGTTTTTGGAGTTACTCAGGACGGTTTATCAAAATATGGCCGGTTTGGAAGGCCATTCGTACCTTTAATCCGGTCGCGTTGTTGGTGGCAGTTATAGAATTATTTGTCGGTGTGATAGAAATTTTCTCGGAGCTGGCAAAAATTGTTTCGCTGTCTTTGCGTTTGTACGGCAATATTTTTGCGGGCGAGGTATTGCTTACCGTTATCGCTTCATTGGCTAGTGTGTTTGTGCCGCTACCCTTTATGGCGTTAGAAATTATTGTTGGGTTGGTTCAGGCAACAGTTTTTTCTATGCTTACGTTGGTATACCTGAATTTGGCCACCACCGAAGCGCATGGTCATACGGAGGAGGCGGAAGCCGCGCACGCGTAACTACTTTTAACTTGGGTTTTTTGATTTTTACTATACGTATAAGTCAAAATATGCAAGTTAATTAATTTCGAATATACGGCGACGTTAAACATAAGCATACCTGTCGTCCGGTAGTTCGAATAAGGATATATATGATAGAGTCAGAAGCTCTTGTATCTATCGCGAAAGCATTCGCTATCGCAATTGGTGGTATGGTGCCTGCCTTGGCCATCGGGAAAACTGCCGCAAAAGCCATGGAAGCTATTGGGCGCAACCCAGAAGCGGCCGATAAAGTGTTTGTACCGATGCTTTTGTCTTTGGCCTTTGCTGAAGCTATAGCTATTTACGCATTAGTCGTTACGTTCACGTTGTAAGACACTCTCAGTGTACGAGCTTGCCTGTAAAGCCTTTAGTTTTACAGGCCCACTGGTACACTGATTAAAGCATTATTATATGGATAGTCTAATTGGAATTTTTATAGAGGTCGCCCATGCTTCGGAGGCAGCTACGGGGCAGGCCTCAGGTCTGGGTTCGCTTGGGTTAAACGCAAAACTTTTTATTGCGCAGCTCGTTAATTTTTCTATTATTTTTTTTGTACTGTGGCGTTGGGTTTTTAAACCCATTACTCGTCATTTGCAAGAACGGACTACGAGAATAGAACAATCCTTGCAAGACGCGGAAGA
>JAEUSE010000272.1 GCA_016788805.1 Candidatus Doudnabacteria bacterium | reverse complement strand
CAAAAAAGATTACACGGCCCTTGTGTTTTTTTGCGAACCGCGTCGATATTTATCAACGCGACCCGAACTCAAGAACCTACACTAAAGTGCGGCACGTGCTTTTACAAAAAACGAACACGCATTAAGCTTGCTCGGAGAAGGCCCAGCCCTCTGCTTCCTGGTTGGAAGCAAAAGAACGAATGTTATAGCGATCGGCCAACGCACCCACAATGCTCATAGCTAAACGCACCTGCGGGTCTTTTATAACTAAGGCAGTGCGACGAATGTGCGGCTTGTTTTGCTTTTGGAATTCCACCAAAGCGGTTATAACCACAGGGTCGTTAGCCTCCACCAAATCGACTAAATCGAATATGCACGAAATGCCCGTACCGGCGGTTTTGTGCATGGTTGCGATAATGGCCTCAATCTGCCCGAGCCACGCCCGCAGCTCCTCAGCGCTGGCTGCGCTCAGGCCCCCCGAAACCTTTAGCCAAAGTCGATCTTGCGCCAACTGTTTGCTTTCAAACGTAAAACCTGTCATATAGTATTAGTATATACCAACTAAGCCCCCAACGCACTTCTATGGATATAGAATACGAAGCCACTTTTCCTAATGTAGACAAAGAATCCATTCGCGAAAAACTCACACGGGCAGGCGCAACTTTGGTTCGCCCCGAGTTTTTGCAAAAACGCACTACCTTTCAGTTTCCCAGCGGGCACGAGGTCAAGGGAGGTTGGGCCAGGGTTCGCGACGAGGGCGACAAAATTACCATGAGCGTAAAAGTGGTAGACGGCAGCAACATTACGGACCAAAAAGAATCTTGTCTGGTCATAGATAACTTCGCCGAAGGGGTGGAGCTGCTTACACTCCTCGGCTGCCGAGAAAAGGCCTACCAAGAAACCAAACGAGAACTATGGATACTGGATAATGTAGAAATAACCATTGATGAATGGCCGTTCCTGGAGCCTTTTGTGGAAGTAGAGGGTAAGTCCGAGGCGGCGGTTAAAGCCACAGCGGAAAAAGTCGGCTTTCAGTGGTCTGAAGCGAAGTTCTGCGTAGTGGGTACTCTCTATAGCGAAAAATATAATATTCCTGAGGACATAATAAATAACCACACGCCAAAAATAGTTTTTAATATGGACAACCCTTTTACTCACCATGAAAATTATTGAACTTGGACATGTAGTCCTTTACGTTACCAACCTTGAGCGAGTAGCGAACTTTTACCGCGATACGCTCGGCTTTAGGGAAATCCACCGGGAAGGCCCTTTGGCCCTTTTTTCCTCCGGCCGTACCCATCACGAAATGCTCCTTATAGCAGTGGGCGAACAGCCCAAGGACTCCCCTTGGGCAGCCCAAGGGG
>JAEUSE010000271.1 GCA_016788805.1 Candidatus Doudnabacteria bacterium | reverse complement strand
TCTGTGACAATGGTTTTGTTTACCTCAATGTCACGACGGAACCTTACCCGGATTACGAATTTCCGAACTACTCTTGGAACCCTGCGAATGGAAGCAATCAACTTACGCCATATGAGGTCACACAACCGGGAGTCTATACTTTAAATTTAACAGACCAATTAGGCTGCCCGTTCACAGACCAAATCAATATCCCAAACAGCCCACCTGTATTGCCCTTGCTTTCTGGTCCTCAGTATATGTGCCCAGAAGGGGATACCGCAACGGTTCAGACAGTACTTCCCTGGGGAGACTACGAATGGAGTACAGGGGATACCACCCAATCAATTGTCATCACGGAACCTGGATTGTATGACGTGACGGTTACCAACCAATTTGGATGCACCGGTCAAGGTGTCTATGCCGTTCAAAATGCAGAGGTTTCTCCCTTTAACATCAGCATTACGGCTGCGACCATCTGCGTTGGCCAAAAGGATACCCTTCGTGTATTGGGTGGGTTTAGCCAGTATCAGTGGTCTAACAATGTCTTCGGTGTAACGAACATCGTAACCCAGCCTGGCACTTACACGGTGACGGTAACAAATTCAACGGGTTGTACCGGTACCAACAGTGTAACCGTCGGTTTGACCCCCACCCCAAACATTGCCATTACCAGTACCCCATTCTGCCCAGGAACGACCTCGACACTTACCGTTACAGGGGGGAACTTCCCTGGTTATGCTTGGTCGCCGGGAGGGCAGACCACCAATTCGATAACCGTCTCAGCCTCAGGGACCTATACGGTTACGGTCAGTGGGGCCGCGATATGTGCCACCAGTACCAGTGTCTCCATCACACAATCGCCGGCGCCCACGACGGTCATATCCCCTCCGGCCCAGTTAAATTGTACCTCACCGAGCACTATACTGGATGCCACCACCTCCTCTTCCGGACCAGAATTTAGTTTTGTTTGGTCCACCGTAGGAGGTAATATATCTGCGAACTCCAACACCCTGAACCCTACGGTCAATGCGCCAGGGGTGTATACCTTACAGATTACCAATACTACTACCGGCTGTACGTCTTCTACGTCTGTCACCGTTACTTCCGACATGCAGGCCCCACCAGCGCCAGCAGGCAACCCGGCAACGCTTAACTGCAGCGTTACTAACCTGAATATTGGACCAGCCTTGCCACCTGCAGATACGGCCCTACTGCCAAGTTGGGTAGCGAGTGGAGGTGGCTTTATCGTTTCAGGCCAAAACACCTGGAACCCAAACATCAACGAGCCAGGGACCTATACCTTGACGGTTGTCAACCCTGTCAATGGTTGTACCGCTACTTCTTCGGTGGTGATTCCAGAGGATGTTTT
>JAEUSE010000270.1 GCA_016788805.1 Candidatus Doudnabacteria bacterium | reverse complement strand
ACTCCGGGTACTCATACTTGAGCACTCGGCGGTACAGCCGTAGTTGGTGCAGCAACACTTCCGGGTTATAACACACCAGAGTCAACTGCAACTGTCCGGGCTTGCCCTGTAAGTAGTCAAACGCCGCGCGCGCATCGGTGAGCGCGTTGGTCGACTCCTGAGGCAGTATGCCGTACTCCACCCACATCCGGTCCATTTCGGCCGCCACCCGGTCAAATAGTTTGAACCCCTGTGGGTGGGCTGCCATTTCCCGATGCACCAAAAGCTTGCCGTCATGCTGCCGGGCTTGACTCTCGCCGAGCCGAATCGCAGCCTTGGTAAACACGCTTACCTCCGAAGGGTGACTAGGGTCAAACCCTTCAGCCAACACCAGAAAGAATCGGTTTTGCATGATTCTTAATCTCCTCCATCGCGAGCGTTAATCCTGCCTAGCCGGAGCTAGGCGCCTCATATTTTGCTATTGTGCCCTTAATTAAAGCATATTTTAATTACTCTGGCAATATTGACTATTTCGCTTATTTATGTCACAATATTAGGTTAGTTTAAACAATGTCCATGAAAGCAGTTATTGTACTCCCCACCTACAACGAACGGGAAAATGTCCAGGTAATTATACCTATGCTTTTTGACATTGCTCGGGCTTTAGACGCGCACTGGGAACTGCACGTACTGGTTGTTGATGACACCTCCCCGGATAAAACTGCAGAAGTCATTACCGGACTCCAAGAGCATTACCCTCATTTACATTTGCTAATGGGCAAAAAGCAGGGCTTGGGTCGCGCTTACATTCGGGGTATGAGACATGCCCTGAACGCGCTTCAGGCCGATGTCGTGTTTGAAATGGACGCGGACTTATCCCATGATCCATATAAAATACCCGAATTCTTGGCGGCCATAGACGCCGGCGCGGACTTTGTGATTGGTTCCCGGTATGTACCTGGTGGCTCCATACCCGCAAACTGGCCGACCATGCGCATCCTTAATAGCAAATTAGCCAACCTACTTGCCCGCTACTTAGTGGGCATTTACGGCGTCAAAGATTGTACCGGTGGGTTTCGCGCCATCCGTTCACATGTGCTTCGAGCAGCCAATCTGCATACTATCCGTATTGTCGGTTACGCTTTCCAGGTAGTGCTCCTGCAACGGGCAGTTTTGCTGAATGCTAAAATTGTTGAAGTCCCCATCCACTTTCAAGACCGAACTATAGGCGTTTCCAAAATGCGACTAAAAGACCAAGTTGAGTCGGTAATTAGTTATTTTCAATTACGCCTACATAGTTTCTCCGTTCGCTACGGTCTTAAGACGCTGACTATTTTATCAGTTATGGGTTTTACCGCCGTCATGTTGCTGA